>CAZNMO010000188.1:0-8969 GCA_964574195.1 uncultured Clostridiaceae bacterium
TTTTTACATCAATAATGGCTTCATTTAATGTCAGCATACTTTTTGAAACACCACCAATACTTCTATTATTTTGTATTAATAGGCAAACAAGTATATAATACAAATTCTTACTTAAAAGTATGATATAAACATACTTCAATTAACTAAATATGTATGTAGCTGAAAAGCTTAAGGAGAATAACTTGAAAAAGATTAATTTCATTTTAATAGCTTGTGCAATATTTTTAAGTGGTTGCGTTTACGAACCGCCAAGTGAAACTTTCACACTATTCATTTCAAAAGTTTGGAACGTATTTTTTAGTATCGGATATATATCTATTCTTATAGGGATTTTTTATAAATCTGCTGTACGTGGAGCTTTTTTAGGTTTTGGGATCTTTTTTTTAATAGCTACCTATATGTCATTACTGTGCTTCATCTCATTCACTGGTGCAAGCATAGAGTTAGTACAACCTTACTATTGGCTTAAATAGGTGATTTCCAAATGCTAGGAATTATAGTTCGTAAAATTTCTTACTATGGTGCATTTTTAGCACCTTTTGTTGTTGCTGGCTTAATTGCGTATGCAGTAGGAAGCTATATGTTTGGTTAAAAGGCTGTATAGCACCGCAACTCTTCGAGATTGCTCTGTAAATTGATTCTATGAGCATATATGAGCAGTTGCGTTGCTTCGGTCAGCTCGCCAAAATCACAGATTTTGTCGGCTTCGCTTGCAACTTGCAACGGTAATCAGAGAGGGAGGATGCCCGAATTTCGTCAGTTCGCAACGTAGACACGTTGCTCTAATGGTTTGGTATGTAAAATTCAATCTTCAGGTAAACGTTCTGCATAGAATGACAAGCTATAACCAATTATGATTGATACGAAGCCAGCTAATCCGCTTATCCATAGTGTTTTCAATGTAGAGTCAAACAATTCACTTTCAGGAGCCAAATAACTAATCCAGAATAGTAAAATTAAGCAGAATAAGGCTAAAGCAAAAGCAAACTGAATTATAAAAATTAGAATATTAACCAGTTCGATCAGTAATATTTTTAACACTATAGTCACCCATTTGCCCTTACGGTAAATTATGAAATTCTGATGGGCTTAATTTATGAAATACAATATTTGAATCCTGGTATCGAATCTTTCTGAGATCATTAATTTTATCGACCGTATCAGAGTAGTTACTATAAAGTTCTTCTAAGTTACTGGTAGTTGATCGTGCCAGGAGAAATGATTCAGCAACTCGTTCTAATTCTGCGATAAAGCTATCTAAACGATTAACGATATTAATAGCATCCAGTGCTGAAATCTCTGACTTAATAGCGGTAAGGTCTTCCAGGATCTTTGCATAATAGTTCGGTTTTTGGGTAAGAGAGTATCTAATTATATAATCTCTTCGATCATATATTTCACAATCATTATTAAGACGTTTAATGGAGCGTTTAGCTTTTACAATATCGTCAGCAATCCAAAAATTCATGTCACCATCTTGAGCTATGACAAATTGTTCTTCAAGGCTGAAGATTAAAACGATAGTATTTTGAGATAAATCAATATTTTCTCTAGTGACGAAAATTACTTTTTTGGCACTTTTTATGAAAGCTGAACTTTCTTTACTTAAACGTGTGTGTCGTTGTTCTGGCATGGTAATAGAACTCAATATGAATATTAAAATAATACCACTATTTTAAATAAAATTACAATAAATTTAAATTAATTTGTTTTTCTATGGTATAATTAGTTATGAAATCGGATAGGCTGATTTCTTAATTAGAGCCGAAAGGCTTAAGGTGAAAATATGTATAAGTTATTGATAATTAGTGATCTATTTTTAGTAAACAATACTAATCCTGAAAAAATAAATTTAGATTTAGGTACAATTCACATTTTTGATCCGAGTTTGCAATACAACAACGGTTTAGAAGTAATCAAGCCGAATATGTATCAAGCAAAAGACGTAGATATTTATACAATATGTACCAAAGAGCAGTTTGCAGATTTCTTAAAAACATTAGAAAAGCTTTCAATAATTTTAGGTGAATGTCCTATCTTAGATGGTTTAAAAAACACGAATAATTTTTCAGGTGAGTTTGTAATTGATTGTTTTACTTTCTTACTAACAAACATGGATATTATTTTTCGCCCAAGCTATATGGGTGAGTTCACCACAAATGAAGCTGAATCACAGAATTTTCAGCTTATTTATCTTAAGTTACTAGAAGTATTTCGGAAAGCTGGAGCAAATGGATTTATCCAGTTCAATACTTATAAAAATTTAGATAAATAATTTGTGTGAGCCGTAAGGCTTAAGGTGTGAAGTTTATGAAAAATTCAGATAAAACATTATCGTATGATGCTTTAAAATCCGAGTTCATTAAAACACTTACTTCTATTGACCAGTCTAAAAGGACCTATGAAGTATTTCAGGATTTTGTATTCTTTTCGGCTGCTTGTCTTAGAAACTCAGTTGGAGCAATTGATAAATCATTCATGGATATGGATGTAGAGAATGAATACATTACAAGAATGAAAAAATATGAACTATTAAAAAGTCGCCAGGCATTTACAAAGCTTTTAGCTTTACTTGTTGAAATGCACACAGCAAAAGGACTTCCATTTGATGTTCTAGGTGCAATATACATGGAGCTGGAAATAGCTAACCAGCATTTAGGACAATACTACACGCCTAGTTCTGTATCTGATGTGATGGCAAATATGACATTGCAAAATTTTCAAAATGTAGTTGAACAACAAGGATTTTTAACGCTTTCAGATCCAGCTTCAGGATCAGGAGCGACTTTACTTAGTTGTGTAAAACTATTTATTGAAAATAATTATAAAGTTGAAAATACCCTCTACATTGAAGCCACAGATATTGATAGACATGCAGCTCTAATGTGTTATGTTCAGCTTACATTGTGGGCTGTGCCTTGTAAGATATTTGTAGGGAATAGCTTAACAATGGAAATGCGTGAGTGTTGGTGTAGCTTTATGTACTTTGTGAAAGGTTGGCAGTTAAAAATTAATAGATTTATGTCTGAGCAATCAAAAAAATCAGGTGTAAACTATGTGCCAAATTTTATCTTAATTGATAGTGAAACTTAGGATCATAGAGGTTATATAAAGTTGTTGCGGATCCGCAACAACTTTAAATAGTGGCAAATTTATTTAAAATAGTGGTAATTTTTATTGCTTTTTAGTATGTCCTAGTAGTATAATCTAGCTATGAAGTCGGATAGGCTGATTTCAAATACAAGCTGCAAAGCTTAAGGTGAAAACAATGAAAAAAATAGTCATTACTAACGAAAAAGGTGGCATTGGTAAAACGTCAGTAGCAGTTCATTTAGCTCATTACTGTTCTGAAAAAGGTTTGAAAGTTTTATTCATTGATATGGATAAACAAGGCAATAGTGGCTTTTCACTTTCTAAAGTGGCTGTTGATACTCTTGATACTCTCTGTTTATTTACTGAAATTCAAAATTTTGAAGCTTTAGCAAAAGACTTTGTATTATTCAAAGGAAACAAGAGCTTAAAATCAATTTTTGATCCGACCGAAGAAAATTTTCAACTAGATAAAGTTGAAGAGTATCAAAGGAATTTTAAGGATAATTTGAAAAATGCAGATTCATACTTTGATATTTGTATTTTTGATACACCACCGACAGATGGACCTTTCCAGCGTTTGCCTTTATTAGTCTCAGAATTTGCGCTATCACCATTTCTGTTAGACAAATACTCTATTCTTGGATTGAAAGGAATCATTGATACAACTCAAGAAATTCAAAATACAAATCCAGCGATTCAATTTCTTGGCTTGTTGCCAAATATGGTTAGTGCCAATTCCAATACTCAAAAATCAACTCTAATGGAGCTACAAAAGCAACTTAGCCATTTGATGTTAGATAAGACAGCTTTTATTCCTAACAGATCTGCTATAGCTGATGCTAGTGAACTTCAAATTCCTGTATGGAAGATTGAGAAAACGTCAGCTAAAGAAGTCGGACGTAAAATCAAAAAGATCAATGAATTAATTTTGAGCCGTATGGGAGTATAAGTTATGAGCTTATTAAATGATTTAAACGCAGTAGATAGCTCGTTGAATACTTCAAGTTTAAATGCTAACACCAAGTCAGGACGTACAGTTTTAAATTTGCCTTTAAACCGAGTAAAACTTGATCCGCAAAATGTACGTGATGGTTATGATGAAAATCACATCAAAGAACTATCTAAAAGTATTGCTAGAGATGGATTATTACAACCAATTTCAGTTAGACCAGATGATGCTAATCCAGGCGAATACATTATTAATATGGGGCATTATCGTTATCTAGCTCATAAAGAGCTAAAGAAAGAATCTATTGAAGCAACGATTGACGTAAAGCTTGGTTCAAGACGTGTGAAAATGTCTGAGAACATGATTCGTAAAGATATGAGTTTGCTAGAAATTGCAGAAAACCTAAATTTGATGTTAGAAGAGGGATTACTTGAAAATCCTAAATATAGCTATGAAGACATTGGAAACGAATTAGACAGATCAAAATCATGGGTTTCAAGACGTTTGGCATTGTTAGACTCTAATGATTACTTAAAAGATCTAATGAAAACCAAAATCGTTAATGATGCTGAAACAGGTACAATTCTCAAAAATCTTTTAGTAGATTTTGAAAGTGAAGTTAAGGCGAAAATTGCTGAACATGAGGGCGCATTATCTTCAAAACTAGCTAGACAGTGGGCTAAAGAGCTTAAAGGTGAAACAAACCAAGAAGAGCTTGAGAAAACAACACAACCAGTAATCAATGAGCATTTAGTACGAGTTCAGGACGATGAAAGTGTTGAAGTGCTTAAACAGTTGCAAATCGAAGCTGAACAAGTAGTTAAATCAGAGCAGAATGCTACTTCAAATAGTGTTGAAGCTGTTGAAGCTGTTGAAGCTGTTGAAAGTAAAACTGAAAGTGTCAGCAAAGAAGATAATTTTAGTACAGCTACTCAGAAAGAAACTAAAGAGATTATCAAAAAAGCGAAGTCTCAATTTTCTGAGCTTGATCAAGCATATTACAACGGTGTTTTGGATAGCTATAGAAACATACTTAATTGGGCTGAAAGCGAAGATGCAGAACTAGCAGCAGTATCTAAAGGCTTTCTGTTAAGTTTCAATGATGAAAACTCAGCTAATTTATTCTCTTGGAAAGATTTAATTAAACACCCTGAAATTGTAGGTGAATTAAATACGATTTTAGATGGCATGGCTACATTAAAAACTTTCGTATCAACTTCTGAAGTTGTAGATGACAGAATGCAAGTAATTTTAAATCAACAGTCATTGATTTAATCATCATTATTTAGGGGAGGGGTAACTCTCCCTTTATTGCGATTCCGCAATTTATGAGCTGAAAGGCTTAAGGTTGGTAAAAATGAATTTTGATAATAAACATATAGGGTACATGGCTACCCACTCAGCAAAGTTATTTCAAAAAAAAGGAACTCAAGCACCAGTATGTGCAAGCATTAGAACGTCCATTCCTAGCACTTACATATCTTCAGCAACTATCAAGCTAGATCGTTTAACCTGGTTAGATCCAAGCTCAATACAGACTAAAGATGTAAATATTACTGATGTGAAGACTAAGCAAATAACAGTTTCATTCAATAATAATCAAGACACAGTTGCAATTACGCCCATGACTGCAATCGGCTTATATTACGAAATTTATAAGCGTGAAATTGAAGCTATTTCTAATTTGCCAGCTACTAATTTAATAGACTTATGTGTTGTTCCTAATCCTAAAGAACTGAAGCAATACAATGAAGTAATCAGCACAATGAAAGGTCATGTTAAATCATTTTCAATGCCTGAAATTAAATTAAATAGCCTAAGCGGAACTAAAAGAATAGATCTCGATGCTGATAGTTTCGTATTATCAGTACGGCTAAAAAATGCAAGTTTAAGCAGTAATCTTATAGCTGTAGGACTTCCTAGCATTACGGCTATAGCAGGATTTTTCATGTATATGGAAAATAAGACTGGTATATCCACTGAGTTTGCAATTGGTATAAAAAGTACAATCAAAAATCTAATGCGTGAACCGCTTGATAAGAGAAGCACTGTAAGGGGGCTTAGAATATTTGATTCTAAAGTTGATCAAAGGAATGGAGATATAGAGCTGTGCTTTGTTATTCGCTGTCAAAACTCAAGTGAAGCGAATTATCTTAAGCATTGGATTCAAAACAGTGATTTTAAGCTTGCTGGTGGGGATGTTCTGTATAAGGCTGTTTCTGATGTTTTGTATGATGACTGTTGCTGGATCTATGAAGCTGATCCTATAACAGTTCAAAAAGATATTAAAGATCGTGAGTTATTTGAGTTTCCCTTAAATGCTGATCCTTTGGACTATGCGCTTATTCTCAATAGATCTAATTTTATAGATTCAGAAAATAAGTACACCGTATCTGCAAATGGATATGCCTTTCTAGGTAAACCTAGTTTTGATCCAAATTCTAGGGCAAAGTCTGGATTGCATGTATGGGCTGAAGTGATTTACTCAGTCATTTATTTGAATAGAAATCTTGATCCGAAAAAGGGTTTTTGGTCCAAAAAAGATATGATGGATACAGGACTGCTTTATTGGTCTTCATTGTCGAAATAAGAAAAGGTAAATATATGACTAATGAAGAAGAGAAAGAACACGATGAAGAGATTCCAGTGCTATCACTTAATGGTCAAATAACACAATTTCAAAGTTGTGAATACTTTAAGTGTTCAATGTGTAATCAGGTATTTAAAAAAATTGAAGAAGATCCAATAGCACATTCTATGTTGTGTACTGGATATTGAAATTAAATATTAACTAAAGAGCCTAACGGCTTAAGACGAAGAGGTTTGAAAAATGCGATTTTTAACTTTTTTTACTGTTGTATTGATACTAGCGATAGGTACAGCAAATGTTTATAAGGATAATCCACAAGCTCCTTTTGAAATGGGTATAACAATAGCCTGGTGGGGGTTTGGAATTACATTGTTATATACAATTGTAATGGCTATTGTTTGGGATAATAGCAAGCCTGGCTATGGGGCAAATGTAGCCCAAATAAGTCTAATGCCAATTGTCACTCTAATCGCTATAGGAATAATAAGTTTAATGAAAAATTCAATTGGCTAACCTGGTATGTAAGGTTGTTGCGGATCCGCAATTAATACAATTGTTAATGTATGGATTTTTGAGCTTAAAAGCTTAAGGAGATCAATAAAATGTTATTAGAAAGTTTTGTCATTTTTTTAGGTACGTTGGGTATTGGGTTTTATATCTTTGCTCTTATAACGCTTCCATTGTGTTTATATGCAGGTTTTAGCATTGAATTGGACGAAGATGGAAACCTGAATTTAATAGATTTTCCCATCCTGTTTAGAGTGTTTCACTCGCTTTGTGCTTGGCTGCTTTTACTTATTATATTTCATAAATTTCCAGCAATTATGGAATTACTTAAATTCATTTTTTCTTAGATTGGAGTATTTATGATGAAAAATAGTCATTATCAAAAAGGCTTTTTGGATGAGATAAGTTTGTACGGCTGGTTTGTAATCATTGCATTAATTTTAATGGTTGGTGCTGCAAGTGCAGATTTTTACGGAGCAAGTAAGGCATCGGTTGAACAGATGAAAGAAGTTAATCATTTGGTAGATATATCCAAAAATGAGCCATTTTTTACAAAGTTCAGTGACGAAGTGAAAAAAGACTTAAAAAAAGGATGGTTATCAAAGAATGAAGCTGAAAGTATTATGAAAAAATACGAAACAATGAAGCTTCAACAAAGTGTTAATCAAGGGGAACGTTAATGAATTTTAATATTGCGTTTCTGATTGGTTTGACTGGTTTAACCTGTATTGGTTTAGTCGGTTGCAGTAAAGAAATTAAATTGTCAGAGTCAGAAGTTTTTTCTCTAAAAAAGCCTTTAGCTGAAGAAGCCCTTGATGAATACTTTGATCGGTATGAAAAAAAAGGAACTCCTGAGAAAGTTTACATTACAGATAACAATCATTCTGAGAAAATAGGTTTCGATCCTTATCAAAATCGAGGTGGATTATTTGGTTGGGTTCCATGCTTAGATGATTGTTTAAAAGATATTCCGATAAATTCTAATGACTTAAATGTGAAATATAACCTTGTAAGAGGTACTTCTTATTCTCTTAAGGAGGATTATAGTTTTGATAAATCAAATTTTAATTTATGTATTCGTAGGCAGCTATATAAAACTGAATTGAATTACGATAATTTGAATGCATTTTCTAATGACAAGACAATTCAAGAATTTAAGGCTAATAACGAAGCCATTTCTACAATGATTGAATCTGCAAAAAGTGATGGCAAAATTTCGATAGGTGAAGCTTTAGATATATATTTAGCTGTAAGTAAAGCTAAAGAAAAGTTACTTTTTAATAAAATATAATGTTGAATCAATATTTTATGAGCCGAAAGGCTTAAGGTGTAAGTTCATGCTCTGTGAGTAAGAAAATCAAATATCTCATTTTGTTGAAGATGATTTTTTGATCTTAAATAAGCTGGTATTCATCAAAGAATATGGGTTATTTCATAAGGAATTAGATCATATTTTGAACTACTTTCACGTTTTACCAGGATCAGTCGAGTGTAAATTGAAAGATGGTTTATTCATTCCTGAATTTAATGGAGAAATCATGGTCTCCAGTAACGGTTATGGCTATGGAGATAATGGATATTTTTTTGCTTTAGTTGATAAGTTTCAGTTAGCTATATTCATAAATTTATATTTCTGGATGACAAGACGTGATTATCATTATGAGCTTGATCATGCTTCTGAGTTAAATGTTGCTAATGCGGTTATCCTACATATTGAAAGTTATATAAAATTGCATGAAATTAATATTATCGACTGTATTTTGAAAGATATTTAATTGGGCGTTCCCTACGGTCGGGCTAGTTTGCTACGCTCGAACTCAAAGCTAAAAG
>CAZNMO010000189.1:0-3252 GCA_964574195.1 uncultured Clostridiaceae bacterium
AGCAGCTCAAGGATTAATCGCGGGTATGAACGCAGCGCTGAAACTAGATGATAAAGAACCGTTTATACTGGATCGGTCCGAAGCCTACATAGGAGTTTTGATCGATGATCTTGTAACAAAGGGAACCAATGAACCTTATCGAATCATGACTTCAAGAGCAGAGTACAGACTGGTCCTTCGTCAAGATAATGCCGACCTGAGATTGACGGAACGCTCTTATATTGCAGGCCTGGCAACAGAAGAAAGATATCGAAGGTATCTTAAAACAAAAGAAGACGCAGAAAAAGAAAGAAAACGTTTGGAGGAAACCTTCATCCTTCCCAGCGGTGTAAAATCGTTTTTAGAGAAACACGAGAGCACACCATTACAAAATAGGATCTCCTTGGCGGAACTCCTGAAAAGACCAGAGATCAATTACGATATGATGAAAGAAATTGATCCGGCAAGACCGGTATTATCCAAGCATTCCATCACACAATTGGAAGTACAAATTAAATATGAAGGATATATTGTAAAGCAGCTGCAGCAAATTGAACGGTTCAAAAAGCTTGAAAATAAAAAATTACCCTCAGAAATAGACTATTCTCAAATAGATGGTCTCAGAATCGAGGCGAAGCAAAAGCTAAATCAAATAAAGCCGATCTCCATTGGACAAGCATCGCGCATTTCGGGAGTATCTCCGGCAGACATCAATGTACTGCTGATCCATTTGGAAAAACAGAAACAGAGAAGGAAATCATGAAATTATTGATAAATACCTTGGAAAAACTGAATATTCCGTATGATGACAGAATGATAACTCAATTCAAAGCATACATGGAAGGGATTTTAGAGTGGAACGATAAAGTCAATCTTACATCGATTACAGAGGAGAGCGAGTTTGTTAAAAAGCATTATATTGATTCTGTGATATGCTGCGCTTACCCCGAATTCCAAAGTGCTTCAAAAATCATTGATATTGGTACGGGAGCTGGGTTTCCCGGTATCCCTTTGGCTATTCTGAATCCGGATAAAGAGTTCTTTCTGCTGGATTCTCTGAATAAGAGGATCAAAATTATAGAGGAGCTTGCGGAAACAATCGGGCTGAGTAACATAAAATTGTGCCATGGGCGAGCGGAAGAAATAGCAAGAAAAAAAGAGTGCCGCGAGCAATTTGATTTCTGTGTATCCAGAGCAGTTGCAAATTTATCTGTATTAACAGAATACTGTCTGCCCTTTGTAAAAGTTGGAGGATGGTTTGCTGCATATAAAAGTGAAGGGTCTGAAGAAGAGATTAAGGATAGTATCCCTGCGATCCGAATCCTGGGTGGCAGCTTGAAGGAAACAAGGTCATCAAAAATGGATGGATTTGATCTGGATCATAATATTGTCATGATAACGAAAATAAAGAATACATTAGCGAAATATCCAAGAAAAGCGGGAACTCCCGCAAAAGAGCCCCTGAAATGAAGATTTCGGGGGTTTTTTGTTGACGAAAACTGCTTTCGTAGTGGACAAGCATGCTGATAGTATATTAATAGGAACGGATTACTTCATAATTAGAAAGGATGCTGATGGATAAATAAAAAGGGGGGGTATCCATGTTTTTAAAAAAATCAGACCAAATGGAGTTGCCTATTGAACTAATTAGTGCAAATCCTGATCAGCCAAGAAAAGTATTTGATGATCAGGAACTGATGGAGCTTTGTGACTCCATAAAGGAATTTGGGATCATACAGCCGATCATAGTAAAAAAAAGTAACAAGGGGCTTTACATATTGATCGCCGGTGAAAGAAGATTGCGTGCAGCCACTCTGGCAGGAATGAAAAGGGTTCCTGTTATCGTACGGGATGCGGACGAAAGAGATTCTGCTCTTCTGGCTCTGGTCGAAAATGTACAAAGAGAAAATCTCAATTATATCGAGGAAGCGATTGCATATCGGAGATTGATGGAAGATCACGGGTTAACACAGACGGAAATTGCGAAAAGGATGGGGAAACAACAATCTACAATCTCCAATAAAATCAGACTGCTATCATTGCCGCCGGATATTCAGGCGGTGCTAGCGAAGAATCAATTGACCGAGCGTCACGCAAGGGCGCTTCTTAAAGTGACGGATGAAAAAACCAGAAGACAAATCCTAAATCGCATCATTGAACACAATTTAAATGTAAAGCAGACAGAAAAATTGATAGAAGATGTGATGGAAAAGCAAGAAGAGGATAATCGTAAAAAAGAAAAGATCCGATTTATTCATTATCGGATTTACTTAAACACTTTGAGGAAGGCATTCGCAAGCATCAGTGAAATCGAAAAGAATGCGCAATATGTTCAGGTGGACAAAGGTGACTGCTTCGAAATAAGGATAACAATACCAAAAAAGGATAATAAAGCCAGAATAGCTGTCGTCGAGTAGGATTTCAGAGAAGAAAAGGTTTTACGTGTAAATGTTTCACGTGAAACCTTTTTTGTTTTATAAAATAATTGTGGTGAAATATTATAATATAGTATATAATTAAAAAGAAAATAAGAAACAAATCATCAATGCAATATACCTATTTTGATCGGGAGGATAATACTTTGGGAAAGGCCATAGCAATATTTAATCAAAAAGGCGGAGTTGGCAAAACTACTACCAATATTAATCTTGCCGCATGCCTTGCATTAAAGGGTAAAAAATTATTAATTTTAGATATTGATCCGCAAGGAAATACGACAAGTGGTATGGGGATTTCCAAAAAAGGTCTGGACAAAACAACTTATGAGGTTTTGATTAATGACAAGTTGGAGCCTCAGGACGCGATTCTGAACACAAGAATAAAGAATCTGGATATTATACCAGCAAGTGTTCAGCTGGCAGGAGCCGAAATTGAACTTGTACAGCTGGAAGGAAGAGAAAAAAGACTGAAGAAAGCTTTGGATAAAATCAAATCCAAGTACGATTACATATTTATTGATTGTCCGCCATCACTGGGACTTTTGACAATTAATTCACTTACTGCGGTAGACAGCGTGTTGATTCCTATTCAATGCGAGTTTTATGCACTGGAAGGTGTCAGCCAACTTATGAGCACTATTGATCTGGTTAAGAAAAGCCTAAATACAAGGCTTGAGATTCAAGGTGTTATTCTTAGCATGTTCGATGGAAGGACCAATTTATCCATACAGGTTGTAGAGGAAGTAAAGAAATACTTTAAGGAAAAAGTATATACGACCGTAATACCTAGGAATGTAAGATTAGCAGAAGCACCAAGTTATGGAATGCCGATTAC
>CAZNMO010000189.1:3325-7444 GCA_964574195.1 uncultured Clostridiaceae bacterium
GTATGATCCGAAGTCGAAAGGTGCAGAAGCATACTTTGAATTTGCTGAAGAGTTTTTGGAATTGGAAGGTGAACGATAATGCCCGCTCCAAAAGCAAGAGGACTTGGGAAAGGCCTTGAAGCTTTGTTTAGTGACGTTGAAATCAATATCCACAATACAAATGATCTTGAAAAGGAAGAACTGGAAGGTGGAATTCTGTTTTTAGATATTAATGATATCAAACCGAATTCAAATCAGCCTAGAAAAAGGTTTTCAGAAGAAAAAATTGAAGAACTTGCAAAATCTATTGAAATCCATGGTATCATTCAGCCGATAATGGTTCGAACAGCAGGGCAAGGCTATGAAATTGTAGCAGGCGAAAGAAGATGGAGAGCTGCCAGAAAAGCTTCAATTAAAAAAGTGCCTTGTATTGTCAGAGAACTTGATGAAGAGCAGAATATGCTGGTTTCTATTATAGAAAACATGCAGAGAGAAGATCTCAATCCAATGGAGGAGGCAGAAGCACTTTCTCAGATGACAACTAAGTATGGACTGACGCAGGAGGAAGTTTCTAAAAGTGTAGGAAAAAGCAGACCATACATTACAAATTCTTTGCGATTATTGAAGCTTCCGAATTTGGTGCGGGAAATGGTTGTTGATGGCGAGCTGACAAGCGGACATGCCAGAGCCATTCTTGCGGTAAAGGAAGAAAAAAAGCAGATTGAAATGGCAAAGAACATTGTGAAGAAAGGCCTTTCGGTAAGAGAAGCGGAAGCGCTTGCCAATGAGTCAGAGGAAGGGAATAAGAAAGTAAGGCCGAAAGCACGGAAAAAGAATCAGGAACTAACAAATCTTGAAGAAGAGTTGAAGACGGTACTTGGAACAAAGGTAGCAATCCAACACGGAACGAAACGCGGAAAAATAGAAATTGAATACTACAGTCGGGATGAGCTGGAAAGATTGCTGGAAATGCTTCTTAGTTTAAAATAATAGAATTGAAAACAGATGTAAAATCAAGCGCTGCGGGCGGTGTTTCACGTGAAACACCGCTTTATAATTTATTATAGAAATTAATTTATTACGAGCAATTCACTTCGATCCTGCATAGTATATACGTAGTTAAAAATTGAAGTTATTGACAGGATGGAGGAGTACGATGATTTATCTGGATAATGGGGCCACCAGCTTTCCGAAGCCAAAAGGTATGCTATATGCGATGGATCGGTGCATTGCGGAATATTGCGGAAATCCAGGGCGGTCAGGTCATTGGATGTCGATTAAAACGGGAGAAGAGGTTTATAAAACAAGAAAAATAATAGCAGATCTATTTGGAATCAAAGATAGCAGCAGGATATTATTCACGTTAAATACGACAGATGCGTTGAATCTTGGAATAAAAGGTATTCTAAATAATGGAGATCATGTGATTACAACGATGATGGAGCATAACTCAGTGCTGCGGCCGTTGAAAGCGTTGGAATGGAAGGGAGTAGAGACTACAATCGTCAAATGCCGTGAAGACGGTTCTCTGGATGTAAACCAAATTAAAAATGAAATAAAAGATAATACAAAATTAATCATATGCACACATGCTTCTAATGTTACTGGTACCATCATGCCTATCAAAGAAATCGGAAACCTGGCAAAAAAGAGAAATATACTGTTTATGGTTGACGGGGCACAAAGTGCGGGCAGTATCCCGATTAATGTTGATGCAATGAATATTGATCTGCTTGCAGTTCCAGGCCATAAGGGATTGCTTGGTCCTATGGGAACCGGGTTTTTATATGTAAAGGACGGACTTGAACTAAAACCATTAAAAGAGGGCGGGACGGGAACAAGATCCAGAGAACTGGAACAACCAGACGAATTTCCAGAAGGTTATGAGGCTGGAACCGTCAATGCTCCCGGCATCATTGGTTTAGGCTACTCTGCAAAACTAATTTCGGAGCTTGGCATTGAGCAAATCGGAAGCCATGAAAAGGAATTGATCCGCATGTTGGATGACGCTTTGCAGAATATGAAACATGTAAAGGTATACGGGCCAAAATGGAATGATAAATCCGGAATTACTTTATTCAACATCAACAAATTGAACTGTGAAGAAGTCAGCGACAAACTAAGCAGGGAATATGGAATTGCATCCAGAGGAGGATTTCATTGCGCTGGATTGGCACACAAAACCATAGGCACTTATGATATCGGTGCAGTGCGTTTAAGCGTAGGCCCATTTAATTCTAAAAAAGACATAAATTTGGTAACAAGAGCCGTGTACCAAATGAAAAATATATGATATAATAAACAAAATTGCAAAAGGAAAAGGTTTTTGATGAAAATTGTAATTATAAACGGTCCGAATTTAAATATGCTGGGAATACGTGAACCTGATATCTACGGCACTCTGACTTTGGATGAGATTAACCGCTGTCTGGAAGAATCAGCTGGATCAAAAGGTATCGAGCTGGATTTCTTCCAATCCAATCACGAGGGTGCGTTGATAGACAGGATCCAGCAATGTTATGGACAAGCAGATGGCATTATTATTAATCCCGGTGCCTATACCCATTACAGCATAGCGATTCGGGATGCCATTTCAGCTGTTGGAATACCTACAGTCGAAGTTCACTTAAGCGATATAAGCATAAGGGAAGATTTTCGTAAAATTTCTGTTATTGAAGGTGCTTGCGTCAAGCAAATCTACGGGAAGGGAAGCAATTCCTATGTCGAGGCATTGGAATATTTGTCAGCAATCTAGTTGAGCATCTATGAAGGTAAGAGAGATTTGTAAAGGCGGAAGAATTGTAGTAGTTGAGGTAGGAGGTTCAGATAAATGGCAATCAGAGAAAATGCTGCGCTGATGCGCGATGTGATAGAGAAAATGGATTACATGGTAAGAGTTATGGATTGCAACCATAAAGTAATCTATATGAATAAAAAAATGAGAGATGAATACGGAGATACGATGGGTCATGTTTGCTATGATCTACTTGGGCGCTGCGAGAAGTGCGAACACTGCGTTACAGCAGGTTCCAAGGAAAGCGGAAAAATAGACATGAAATACGTTCCGATAGGGGACAAATATTACCAGGTTATGTCCTCTCCTGTCAATGCAGATGACGGTACGAATTACTCAATCGAAATGTTTCAGGATATTACAGAACAAAAAGAGACTGAAGATGAATTGATGAGGCATTACGAAAAATTGAAAAAAGATATCGAATTTGCCAAAGAAATACAAAAACGCTCATTGCCAATAGACGGTGTATACTGGGATGCCATAGAAGTGAATTCGATTTATCAGCCAAGTGAGGATTTGGGCGGAGATTTGTTCGATGTCATTAAATTAGACAGCAAAAGGACCTTACTTTACATAGCGGATGTATCCGGTCATGGAGTCAAATCTTCTCTATTGACAATTTTCCTAAGACAGATGGTCAGAGGACGTACCTTTGAAGCAAAACCAACATTACGCAGAATTGTAGATGTGCTCTTTAAAAGCTACATGGAACTGGGAGTAGCGGATGAGCAGTATTTCAGTGTACTCTTCTGTTGTTATGACAATGAGAAGAAGGAGATCACGATTCTGAATGCCGGACACAATTGTTTGCCGCTTCTGATCGACAATGACGGGCAAATAAGCGAAATTACCGTTCGAGGAATGCCGATTTGCAAATTGATCGATAAGCCAACCTATGAACAGGTTACGGTAAAAGTGGATAGTGATTACAGGATTTTATTATACACAGATGGGATTGCCGAAGCATACAACAAGGCGAAAATCCCTTACGGTTCGGAAGGACTCATCAATACCGTGAAGAAGAACATCGATCGAAATGGAAAAGAAATGATACAGGCGGTTATCGATGAGGTGAATCAATTTACCGAAACATCGCAAGTAGACGATATCGCAATTTTAGCGGCGAAAATCCTCTAAGCTGCCGCTTATTTTATACTGTCGATTCCCTGATTGGCCAATTCATCAGCCCGATTGTTCATTTTAGTGACATAAAGAAAATCATCCATCTCAAAGGAATTGCCATTCCATTCAATAAATTTCCGGTATAAGGAATCGACAGGAGTATTCTTGCTGCTTAGATTGACATGACCCTTGACACGGTAGAATTCAATATCGTGTTTATG
>CAZNMO010000189.1:7454-8734 GCA_964574195.1 uncultured Clostridiaceae bacterium
GTGTTTATGGATAAAAGAGAAAAGGGCCTCCCACAAGTCGCGGTTTTCTACATCCGTTTTCTTTGAAGTTTTCCAGTTGTTACGGTACCAATTTTCATACCATTTTTCGCGAAAACAATTCATCAGGTAGGAGCTGTCAGAGAAGACCCGGATTTTCTGGTTTTCCCTTGTTAGCGCTTTCAACGCATTTAATAGAGCCAGCATTTCCATTCGATTGTTTGTAGTATTCGATTCGCCGCCGTATAGTTCTTTTTTATGTTCCCCATACTCTAGAATCGCACCCCAGCCGCCTGTGTTGGTCTCGTTTTGATTTCCAGAACACGCACCGTCAGTGTAGATATTGATCACCTTCATATTTTGCTCCTTTGCGATAACATTGCTACTTAAAATTATGCATGATTCCGAGCGAACAAGCAAGAGCATCCTTTCGCAAATTAGGACAATGTTGTAAGTGAAAAATCGCAAAATAGTATTTGTAAAAGTATCTTAAAACCATCGTAACATGTTTGTAACATACATCATATATACTGAGTTCATATTATAGTGTATATTAGGGTTATTTATGCTTAAACATACTACTTATGGAAAGGAGGAGATTGTAATGAGAAAACTGGTTATTGCTTTGATTATCGTGCTGTCGATGCTCAGCAGTACCGTATTTTCATTTGCGACGCTGGAACCAGATCCTGATGTGACTCTGGTCAATCCAGTGAATAATGCCATTGTATATTCAAACAATCTTCTTATTTCTGTAAAGATTCAGGGCCAAAAGTCGATTCGGGTTCAGGTATATACCGAAAAGCAAATGGTAAACGGAACCCTAAGCGCGGTCAATATTGAATCCTTAACCTTGTCCAACGGTGCGGTAAACAAAAAATCGTTTACGGAGTCACTATACAACACGACAACTTACAAAAGCAAAAATAATTTAAGTTTTTATACGAAACAGTTAAATGATCTTTCGCCGGGATTATATAAAATAAAGGTCGATACGCTGGATTCCGGTGAAAAAGAGATTTATTCCGTGGAACGCTACGTTGTGATCAAAGAAAAGCCGGCGGAAGATACAAAGATTTTGGATAAACCGCAGTCAGGAACAATGCAGTTTCTGCAGAACCTGCTGAAAAACATATTTGGAAACTAAGGACGGCGGAGCCATGTCAAAGCCGATTGTATTAGAAAAAATGAAAAGTTTTTCATTAGTAGTATTGTTTATTTCTACAGTACTACTATTGTATTTTTTTTGGGGTAACGATACCATTGATGAGTTGAAGCCGGAT
>CAZNMO010000190.1:0-8722 GCA_964574195.1 uncultured Clostridiaceae bacterium
TATGGCATATACAGAACCATATCCAGTAGTAACAAGTTGGCCATCAACAGATGGATACTCTATAGGAACTAAGCTTTGTTTTCATTATACTTTGACTTATGAACAAGTTGCAAAATTAGCAAGCGATGCAGATAGGATAAATAGCAACAGTACCGTTAATAATTTATCAGAGATTGCAGTGCCATCTCTTTTAGCATCTATTGCAGCTAAAGTAGTAGGTGCAACAGTTGGAGGTGTAGCTACTGCTACAAGTCTATTCATAACATGGTGCAAGTGGAAAAACCAACCTTATATAGAAGAATGCATAGTTATTGGAAATATATGGAAAAAAATTGCTAATTATATGTACGCTGGAAACTACAAAAGGGTAACTATATCACAATTAATAGAGCTCGATGCTATCTATGGTATAGACATATTTCCAGAAGGATTTCCAGTATGGAGATATGCAGCATATCCAAGAGTTCCTGATATAAGCTATTACTATAGACAATAATTTATATAAGTTTTGAATATGTAAACTATTAGTACGAAAGATAATTTAGGTATATTATTTATTTCTACAAATATTTAAAATCTAATTATATAACTTCTTAAATGAAAAGTATATTAACTATAATTGTATTTTAATTCAATTATTTGATTAATATACTTTTTTTACATTATTGAATATGTTAGAATCAACATATAATTAACTATTTTATTGTTGACAGGAGGAGATAAATAGATGAATGAAAAAATAGGAGTAATTATATTATCAGTTTTAGTAATTACCATTTTTATATTTGAATGGAAATTTATACCTAGAAAAATAAAAAACGTTAAACAATCTGGTAAAATAATATCGAATGAATGTAAGTATATTAACTCTTTGAAGAAATCCATTATTGTAAGAATTATTTTGTTAGTTTTAATTATAATTCTTTCTCAATTAATGAATTTAAGTGGATATAAATATTCTTGGATTGTACTGGTGTATTATGTAATCGGAGATATTGTTAGTTATAAAATTAATAAAAAATATATAGTTAAAAATTATGATGTTAAATAGAAATATACTTTAGAGACAGATAATAAAATAAGGTAGCAAACAAGTTAATTTTATATATGACATCTGATATATAGGATATTATATATAAAAATATGTAACGAAAAAATTAAATTAAATGATAGCCTTAAAAGGTTTTGAAGGCCTATACAAGGCTACCAACGTTTCCATGTGTGTCATATACAAAAAAATAAAGATTTTAGTAAAAATACGTAGTAAATAGTATTTAAATCGGTCACATAAAATAGCATTGTACATTTACAGAATTATACTGATATGATACGCTAAATGTAGATTTATCATTGACGATTATACACTTGAATGATAAACTAGACGAGTTGCTTAAAAATATCTGTGAATTTTAATCAATTAGAAAACATGTTAAAAATCTATAATATTGGAGAATATTATGGGCAAGAAACACACGGAAGAGTTGTAGAGCTTTGAATAAATTATTAAAAAGAAGTTAATGATAAAGATAATACTGACACAAAAAATGTCATTATTCATATTATATTTTAGATACATAAATAATATAAATAATATAAAAAAAGAGGACACCTAAGTGTCCGTACTGTACCTAGTGTCTATAAAGTTGCAGCTTTATAGACCGAATATAACCTTAATTATTACGGCGATTAAAAGAGCTTTTAAAAAGTCTTTTGCGAATGAGCAAGATGCTTTTAAAAGTTCTTTTGCTTTTTTTGATATTTTATTTGTCATACCTGATCCTCCTTTCATATTTAATAGATGAAAAGAAATCAGGATGAGTCTATTAAGTACAAACTTTGCCCTCCCCCTTTCATTTATTAATAATAAATTTAAATGGGTTCATCAGGATATAATGTTGAAGTGTATCACCTCCTGGTGGTACTTCAACGAACACTAGGCGTCCAAAATAAAATTTAAATATTACATACTACATTATATATTGTACCTATTTTGGAATGCTCTAACAACTTCTTAATCAACTATATAAATTTAATACTTTGTATTTAGTCTAGTTTTCTTCTTTTTATTACGTTTTTTATTATATTAGAAATATTGACATCTATATGCAAAACTAAGAAAATAGGCAATTGTCAAAGATATTCCTTAAACTTGTATCACTTTTTATTTCTTAAATCGAATAGGAGCTGAATAATTATTTTATTTAGCTATTTTTCATACTACTGTGCGTACTAAGCTGCATACAACAATTAATGTACTAGTGAATATAGAATTATAAATAACGTATGGAAAAAGTTCTAATTATATGCAATTTAGAAACTACAAAAGAGTAACTATACAACTATAAGATAAGTAATCCCATGATAATTTATAATTAAAATAGAGAGAATAAATGTCAATGCTCTTAAGTATTAATACTAAAAAAATGAATGTAATCTTTTAAATAAAAGATTACATTAGTAAAAACGTGGCAAAGTATTGATGTATAAAGGCTTATAGTAATTTTATCTATAAGCCTTTATATTATTTCGATTTTGAATGTATCGTTTTATGTGATACAATATGAATACATTACATTGAAAGAGAGGGTTACAAATGGTTGTAGAACCTATAAAAGATAAAAAGAAGGTAGAAGCTCTATTAACATATCTTAAGGGGAAAAATGAAAGAGACTGGCTCCTTGCAAAATTTCAACTTAATACAGGACTCAGGATCTCTGATGTGGTAAATGTTAGAGTATCTAATATTTTAACAGAAAATATGAACTTCAAGGATTATTTTATATTAATCGAACAGAAAACAGGTAAAGAAAAAAAGATAAAGCTAAATGATAGCCTTAGAAAGGCTTTAAAGGCTTATATAAAGCAAAATGATCTTGGACAAGATAATTATATATTTAGAAGTAGAAAGGGGCTAAATGGGGCTATAACCGTTACACAAGCTTATAGAATCTTAAAGGCTGCAGCTGTAAGTTTGCATATAGAGAACTTCGGAACACATAGCCTTCGAAAAACTTGGGGGTACTGGACCTACAAGGCTAGTAGATATAATATTGGCCTTATTATGGATACCTTTAATCATTCATCAGAGAAGATCACATTGAGGTATATTGGCATAACCCAGGAAAATAAAGATGAATTATATTCTCTTGTTCAGTTTTAATATATTAAATATAAGAGACTTATAGATGCCTATAAATTAAAAGACATATTATATTTAGGGAACAAAAACCATAATATTACGAAATAATACAAAATAATATGGATAAAATAAATTACCATATTATATTAAAATAGGTTATAATATAATAAAAAAATAAAAGTCCTCGTCGCTTAATCTAAATGCTGGTAACATTTGATTAAGTATATCGAAAAGGTAACCGTACTACCTAAACGACTTTCGGAGAACTTTATTTACTAAATTAATAGTAAATATAGCATATTTCTCATAGAATTTCAAGTCCTTTAGGTATAGAGCCTAGAGGACTTTTTTACATAAGAAATGGGGAGTTATCATGGGTTTAGCAGCAAAAATTATAAGAAACTTAGATACCATAGAAGAATTTAATGAAATAAGTTTAAATAGAAATGGACAAGCATTAAAGCAATTAAATTTAATACATGATGGTGATGATGGATTTATTACAGTTGCTGTTAAGGATAAAGAAGATAAATGGTTGCAATATCATTATAAAAAAGAGCAACTAGAAGATAATATTTTTAAACTATTAGGATTAGGTTTAGATAGTTATATGAGTGTTAATAGTTTCTATGTACCTAAAAGATCATCAGAATGTATAAGGCATATTAATTCTCTTTATATAGATATAGATAATCATAGCGAAAATAAAGTTAATATTAATAACATATTATACTTTTTGGAAGAAGACTTTTTCAATAGTGAGATACCTCAACCAAATTTAATAATTGAAACAGGAAGAGGGTTAGCACTTTATTGGATATTGGAGCATTTACCAAAGCAAGGGCTACCACTATGGACTTTAGTCCAGGAAGAATTTTATAAAAAGATAAAAGATATAGAAAATTATATAGAAGATATAGAAGTAGATCCATCAGCTTCAGATGTAAGTAGAGTGTTTAGAATAGCAGGAAGCAAAAATATCAAAAGTAAGACATTGGCTAAGATTTATTCATATTCAAGTGAAAAATATAGGCTTGATGGAATAATAGAAGGATATTTGCCAGAGCTTGAAATAGTTAAAGAAAAGAAGAAAAAAAAGAATATTAAATTAAATGATAAACAAAAGAAAGTAGCTTATTTTTACAATACATATAGTCTTCATTACAATAGATTATTGGACATAATTAAATTGCAACAACTTAGAAATGGTAAATGTAATGGATATAGGGAACTTATATGTTTTTTATATAGATATTACAATTGCCTATATATTAAAAATTATGATATTGCATTAGAGAATACATTACAATTCAACAATAATTTTAGTGAGCCTTTACCATTAAATGAAGTTATAAAAGCCACTAAGAAGGCAGAAGAAGCCTATGAGGAATGGTTAAAGAATGAGCCAATAGTTAAGAATGGAAGAGTTTATAAAAGAGGCGGATATAATTATACAAATAATAAACTTATAAAATTATTAAATATAACTGATAAAGAGCAAAGACATTTAATTACTATAATAAGCAAAGAAGAGAAGTATAGAAGGAATAATGATAAGAGGAAAAATAATAGAAGAAATAGAGAAGGATTAACACTAAGAGAGCAACAAAAGGCTGAAAAGATTAATAAAATTATAGAATTGAAGAATAAAGGACTTAATCAAAGTCAAATAGGTAAAGAGTTGGGATTAAATAGAAGTACTATAACAAGAAGTTATGGTTTTTTATTTAAATAACGTGTTGCATGAAATAGCTCTTTAAATTAAGTGTGTGCTTCTAGCTGTTTTTCCCTTCTTAGAAAGATGTTATTTATTATTAGTTACTAAGTCAAAATACAAAACTGCTATTTTAATAGCAGTTTTGTATTTTGTACTTGATAAAGTTATATAGAAGTATAACTTTGGAGTATCTACAATTTGCTGTAATAAATATTTTAATAATATAAAAAAAGTAATATTAGAGTAATAATTTGGTATTACTCTACAAAAAAATAAAGGAAAATAAGCTTTTTTATAGAAATATTTTAGTAGTTGAATAGTATTAATATTAAAGTAGCTCTTTAATATTAGGGGGTGAGAGTGTGGCAAATATGGATTTTGATAAATTTCCGATAGAAAAGCAAGTTGAATTTATCAATTCCCAGTTAGAGAAAGATGAAAATCTAAGTTTAAGAAAGTTATGTGAGAAGTTTGGAATAAATAGAAATACCATAGGCAGCAGATTTAAAAATAAAGGATATTATTATGATCCTTATAAAAGAAAATACAAAACTGCTACAAAAGTATTAGTTAAAAAAGAAGATAATTCTAGTGTTACCAAAATGAAGAAAATGTCGGTAATAAAAAATGAAAAATGTAATAACAGTGAATTAGTATTTTTGAAGGAGATAGAGAAAAAGAAAAATGATCTATTGGAAATATTAGATCTTAAAGATGATATTAAAAGACTAATACAAAACCACGACAAAAGTATTATAAATGTTGAACCGGTAGAATTAAAAATAGATAAAGATATATTGCAAGGTAGTTCGGTAAATAGAAGTGTAAAAATATATGAATTGGTTTATGAAGAATTACAGGAATTATATGATATGTATCCTCAGTTTAAAAAATATGATATATTAAGCCAAGCTATTCATGAGTTTTATTTAAGATATAGAAGATAAGATTTGCAATAAAGTGCAAGTTTTTTTATTATGTGATTATTTACTTAGATTGGTGTTCCAATGATAAAAATAAATTTCATAAAATTAAAATTTATAAAGATATAGTTGATTATTATATAGTAAATTAATATAATGCAATGTTAATTCTAGTAATATCAAAGATTTTGTGATATACATAAACCAGGGCATAACACCCTGGTTTTTTAGAATCTATATAGGAAATTGCTTTGTTATTCCGAGAAAGCTCATTGATGGAGTGGAAGTCATACACTTGAGCAACGAAAGGTGTAATACCAAAAACTTCCGAAAAAGAATATTTTGATAAACTCCCTCAAGCTGAACAGGATAGTTTAACTAGATAAGGTCAATAATTAATTATCAATTGATTTTGTGAAATAAATCAATTGATAAAAATTTTAATACAAAAGTATAATGAAAAGTATTAATTCTAGATCAAAAACAGATACATGAATATAATTGATTATTATAATTAAAATTAGTATAATGTATGATTCAAACTAAAATTATAAAGGGTTCTAGGGAAGGTACTAAGCTTTAGCACTAGGAAGTAATGCTCAGTATTACTAATATATAAATTCTATGATATAAATTTAGATAAATAAAAAGTAATTTGAATCTTAATTATCAAAGTTGCTTTATCTTTTATAAAAAAGACTAATATTTATTTAGTGTAATTCTAAGTTTTTACTTAACTCAAGTCTTGCTAGTGTTGGTCTTCAAACCAACATGCGTAAGTGCAGGATATAGAGTTGTCGACAACAACTCAAAGAGTTTACCCGCAACTCGTACTACCATGTCAACATGGTAGTTTTCTAATATCGACATGATGAGTGAAAACATTGATATATCTAGATTTGTAATGGATATCAATAGTCGCTTATTATGTGTACCATAATACATAAAATTTAACATATATAAAATTATCTTGCTCAAATATAAATGATAAAAAACAAGGAAATTATTCTTTGTTTTTTAGGCTATTAAAGCAAAAAGTATAATACACTTTTTATTACTTGTAAGTAGCTCCTATTTTTCTTTCTTAGGTATACGTTTAAAAGAAAATATTATAAATTATCATGGAATTACCCACCCTTGATTTAAGATGGGTAATCCCATGATAATTTATAATTAAAATAGAGAATTAAGAGTCAATATTTTTAAGTATTGACATGGGATTGCTCATGATTATTTGTAAAATTAAATTTTAAATATAACCAAATGGGGAATTGGATGATAATATATAATTTCTACTAAAGTATTTTTTCCGTAAAGGTATGTTTACGGAAAAAATATTTATAAAGATATTTTATAACTTTTAGATTACTATGTTAATATTTTAAATATGTAATAGAAAATTTTTATAAAATCATCTCAAAAGAAAGATTTCAAATTCAAGTCATAGGAATCAAATGTAAAATTATAAATACATTTGATCAGTTTTATATTTAGTTCCTGAAAACAATCTTCATCAAATTTTCCATTAATAATACTATTCTTTATAAGGCAAGGTTTGAAGCTATTTACAATCTTGTCAAGTGCATATGAATCCTTTTGTTGGGCTAAAATAACTAGATTTTTTAATTCTTTATCACTCATTAGTATACCTCCCTGTTTTTTTAAGATTGCTCAATTTAATTTATGTAATTCATTTCTAAGTTTGCTTAAAGCTAAATGCTTACATTTACTCACTGCTTGACGACTAATTCCTAGTTCTTTAACCAATTCCTTTTCTTTTTTCTGAAGTATTATTGATTTATATAATATTTCTTTTTGTCTCTGTGAGAGTTTTTCAATAGCTTTTAAAAGCTTCCAATCTGATATTATTTGTTTAAAATCTACTTCTCTTTCAGGTTTCGAAATTTCCTCTATAAAATCTATATTTTTATCACAAATCATATTTATTATTTCTTCATGAAAATTTTCATCTTTAACATTCAAACTTAATATTTCATTATGATCAGTTTTTAAATTCTTTTGTCTGTAATTTTTTGAATAGAAATTTATACTTTTACTTATATAACTACAAAATTTTAATTTAAATATATATACTTCAAAATTCTTTTCCAATTTATATAAAGCACTTTTATCATTATAAAATTTAAATTTTATATATAAACTTTGATTTTCTTCATTTTGGTTTAAAAAATTTTGCATCAAAGAATTCATTTTATCACCCCATTTAGTATAATATTTATTACGAACTTATGTTCGGTGTAATAGGTCGAAAAATTCCTATATTAGTAAAAAAAGATATATATATCTTTTTTTTTCTCTTTTTATTATATAAGAATTATTCAAATTCTAATTTGACAACCTTAATTATTATATTTTTAGCAAATATTATAAAATTTGGGTTTACGTGACTAATAAGTAAATGTTCTTATTTATATATGATATTTGTTTTTTATTTAGGAAGGAGGACAATTGTGGAAAATGAATTTATTAAACTAGCATCATCTCAAGGAATTTGGGCAGCGTTAAGTGTTGCACTTATCTTCTATATATTAAAAGCTCAAGAAAAAAGAGACACTAGACAGGAAGAGAGAGAAGTAAATTATCAAAGCATAATATCAAAACTTACAGATAAATTAAATATCATTGAAGATGTTAAAAGAGATGTTGAAGATATTAAGGACTTTGTATCTAAGAAAGAGAAATAATATGAATTTTAAATTATAGTCTCATTTTGAAAAGTTGATTTTTAATTTAAAAAAATTTTTAAATATGGGTTTGCATTTAAAGAAAAAAATCTTTTTTATAAAGTGTAAGATAAATCAAACGGATCCAGAAGATTAAACTTACAAAAATAAAAAAATATTAAATTAAAATTTAGGAGGTTTTACTATGGCATATACAGAACCATATCCAGTAGTAACAAGTTGGCCATCAACAGATGGA
>CAZNMO010000191.1:0-8714 GCA_964574195.1 uncultured Clostridiaceae bacterium
ATATATACTGGCCAGCAGGCTTGAAAACAGGTTTGTATCGTATTTCAGGCGCATTTTCCCAAAGGTGCTGGTGCCCATAGTCATATTCCAGATAATAGCATCTGTTCTTAGCCTGGGAGATACAGGTATCACGCATACCCGTTACTTTGCGATACTCTTTGGTATTTTTGCCGCTGCATCAGGAATTGTGCTCAGTATCGTGCCGGTCGGTAAAAATGGGATCGTTGCAGCAATGCTTGTAGTATTCTCAGTCATATCCATTGTACCTCCGGTTGATGCCTTTACCATCAGCCGTGCGGATCAGACCGGCAGACTGGAAGCGGCTCTTACAAGAAACAACATGCTGGTGGAAGGTAGTGTGAAACCTGTGGAAGGAATTTCAGAGGAGGACAAGAAGGTAATTATCAAGTCTTTCGGCTACCTGCGGATGATGGATTATACCGACAGGCTGAAGTGGCTGCCGGAGAATTTTGATAAATATGGGGATTTCAACAAGGTATTCGGGTTTAATGAATATGACAGCCCAGACAACCTGTACGAAAGCATCTACCTGGTATTGGATCAGCAATTGCCTGTCGATATATCAGGATATGACAGCCTTGTTAATATAAATTTGAATATAAACGTAAATAATGGAAAGACAATCGAAAAGCTGTGCGATTTGGAAAAAGGCGGAATCAAATACACACTGAACAAACAAACCGTGGGAGAAAAGACAGATATAATACTTTATGAGGGCGAAAACAAGAAAATAATCAACTTCGATACCTCAGAAATTTTTAAGAGACTTTCACAGCAAAGCAACGGCAAAAGCAGCATAACACCGGCCGAAGCGACATTTTTGGTAGAAAACCAGGCAGCAAAGGTAAAGCTGATAGTGAAGAACGCCAATATTGAAAAGCGGCGGGACGGAGCGTCCATGTTCGCGGAGCTTTATGTGCTGGTAGCGATCAAATAACGTGATAGGGTTTTCACACACTTTTCACATAAATGCAACACGGTTATTCCATAGCCTCTCCTTATAATAAAATTGTGGATCTCACAAGAACAAAAATTATTAAGGAGAGATGTTAAATGAAAAAACTGATCACAATGCTTTTGGTAGGGCTGATGCTTTTAGGCGGCACCATTGCTACCTATGCCGAAGAGCCCGGTGATACAATGGCTGAGCCGAAACTCAAGGAGTTCGTTGAGGAAATACACGCTATCAATGACCTGAGAGTGGAAAAGAATCAGCTAAGAGCCCAGGTTGTAGAAAAGAACGATCAGATCATCGATCTTGTAATTGCAGCAAAGGAAGCCGGGGATATTGAGGCAGTGAAGGCAGTCAGGGCTGAGAGGGAAAAGCTGAAGTCGGTCAATGCCGAGATAAAGGCCATGCACGAGCAGGCTGAAGCGGCAAGGAAGGCTTTCCGGGAGGCATTAAAAGCAGGCGATTCAGAGACAGCGGGTGCTGAACTGGAAAAACTGACCAATGCGCACAGCTCAATAAATGACATGACAGAGAGCAAGCTGCAGATACTGGATAATATAATCGATATTCTTTCATAAGCAGACCCGGCAAGGCGGAAGAGGCAATGGCTTTCCGCCTTGCTTTAATGTACGCTCCGGGAGGTGTGGATCAAATGAAACATATTTTTGTAGTAGATGATGAACGGAATATCAGGGACCTGATACGCAAGTACCTTGAGAAGGAAGGCTATATGGTCACTGTTTTCGAAAACGCATCAAATGTGGCAGGTGAAATAATGCGTCTGAGGCCTGATCTTGTTGTGCTGGACATTATGATGCCGGGAACTGACGGACTGGAATTGTGCAGGGAGATAAGAAAGACTACGGATATACCCATTATTTTTGTATCTGCCCGGGATGAGGAGCTAGACAGGATACTCGGTCTGGAGCTGGGAGCCGATGATTATCTATCAAAACCCTTCAGCCCCCGTGAGCTGGTGGTGAGGATAAGGAACATAATGAAGCGGCTGGAGAAAGCAGGTCATGGCAAGGCACAGCTGCTGTCGGCAAGGGATGTGAGGATAGAACCTCAGCGGAGATATGCAGAAGCAAAGGGAATGGAGCTGAAGCTCACCGGGAAGGAATATGAGCTTCTGGAATTCCTGGTATATAACAAGAATATGCCGTTTACGAGGGAGCAGCTTCTGGAAAAGGTATGGGGTTATGATTATGTTGGTGATATAAGGATCATTGATGACCTGATAAAAAGACTTAGAAAAAAGCTTGCCGAAGTGGATTCGCTCATGGAAATCGTAACAATATGGGGATATGGGTACAGAGTGGATGATTAAAATGAAAATAGCCAAAAAGCTTTTAATTACATATATGATACTTCTTCTAACGGTCATAGCTATTACGGGCATCAGTTTCAGGCTGATACTTCAGGGCTACCTTATAAATGAAGCAAAGACGGCTTTGAGGACCGAGGCAAGGGCTATAGCGGATACACTGGAGAAGGTGCCTATTTACTCCGGAGAACCAAGGCTCAATCTTGTGGCAAAACGCCAGATGAGGATCCGTGGGCAGTTTATCGACTCCAAGGCGGTAGTGCTGAACAATGACGGTAAAGTCATATACAGCAATTTGGGAGATAAGGATAAGAAAGTGCTCCAGGCACTGAGCAACGGCAATCTCAGAAAAACCGGAGGCTATGTTTGGGAAAGGGAACCGGTGCTTACAAAAGCCGGTGAGAAAAAGGGGCAGGTCATCCTCTTTTCTATGGTGGAGGATATCAAGAAGCTGAATCTAATGATATATAGGACACAGTTCCTGAGCCTGGCGATAGGGGGTGCCGTTGCAGTGCTCTTGGGTATGCTGCTGCAGCGGGGCTTGACCAGGCCTATTGGTCTGTTGCAGGGTTATATCAGCAGCTTTTCACTTAAGGATAGCCTACCTGATTTGAAGCTAGAGACAGGGGATGAGATCGAGGAGCTGGCAGAATGCTTTCAGGAGATGATCCATAAGCTCAAAGCCAATGATGCACAGCAGAAAAGGTTTCTTCAGAACAGTTCCCATGAGCTAAAAACTCCACTTATGTCCATACAGGGCTATGCTGAAGCTATCCGGGACGGAGTGGTTGAGGGAGACGAGCTTCAGGACAGTCTTGGGGTCATTATAGATGAAAGCAAACGGCTTAAGCGGGTAGTGGATGAAATGATATATCTTACAAAGCTGGATAATGTGGAGGAGGCCTTCAGCTTTGAAAGTCTTGCTATAGGAGAAATAATCGCTCAGAGCACGAGAAGCGTCAGAGGACTCGCCGACGAAAAGGGATTGAAGCTGAGTTCTCAGGGCGAGGATGGCTGTATAGGGAGCTATGATGCGGAAAAGCTGTCCAGGGCCTTTATAAATATCCTTAGCAACGGCATAAGATATGCTGAAAAGGAGATAAATGTCAACTGGGAAGCCGTCGGAGAGTACATAGCAGTTACTATTGCCGATGATGGCCCGGGCTTCAGGGACGGTGAAGAGAAGAAGGTGTTTGAAAGATTCTATAAGGGAGAAAAGGGAGGGACCGGCATAGGGTTGGCGATCACTGAGGCTATCATAGCAGGTCATGGCGGACATATAGAAGCCTTCAATTCGAAAGACCACGGTGCGGTATTCAGGATAGTACTTCCGGGATTCATGAAAACGAATTAGGAATCGAAAAACTTACTTAATATTTTTTATTGCAAATATAGACTATAATATATATAATGTATATATATTATAGTCTATATTAAGTTTGTGGAGGAATACCATGGATGTAACTGATTTCAAAAAATGCATCTGGGATTATACAAGAAAGATATCAGAGAGCATGAACTGCATATTCAGTCCCATAAGCGAAAGCCATGGTCTTACAATGATGCAGACAAGGATACTTATGGACCTGCATCACTGCGGCTCCCATACAGTAGGAAGCCTGGCAGATAGTATTTGCGCAGCAGGCACGAATATTTCCGCTATGTGCAAAAAACTTGAAGGACAAGGACTGGTGGAACGCGTCAGAAACAGAGAGGATGAGAGAGTGGTAAGGGTTATCCTCACCGAGTTGGGCAGGGAGACTGCTATGGAAATCGACCGGCTTTGCAATGACAGGATCTCAATACATCTGGCAAGTGAAGAGGAAGAGAACTTTGAGGACATAATCAAAGGGTTGCAGAAGCTGAACATATTGTTGCAGAGGATAAATGAAAATGAAAACAGCAGATAATTTTTATATGTGGAGAGTAGAAATATGAAAGAAAAGAAGAATCCCCAAAAGCCGATAATTTATTTTTATATTGTGACCCTGGTGATAGTAATGCTTCTCAATGCCTTTGTTTTTCCGGCCATGCTGAAGGAGCAGATCACACAGGTGGATTATGGAACCTTCTTAAGTCAGATTGAAAACGGAAAAGTAAAAAATGTAGAGATACAGGACAACCGGATCGCTTTCAGTGCCATAAATGATGAGGGCAAGGAAAGCATATATGTGACCGGGCGCGTGGATGACCCTGAGCTGGTGAACAGGCTTCATAAAGTAGGAGTCAAGTTTTCACAGGTCATCCCAAAGGAAAATTCTCCATTGATGAATTTCCTTATATCCTGGGTATTTCCGATAATTCTGTTTGTGGGGTTGGGGCAGCTTTTGACCAACTCGATGCAAAAAAGAATGGGCGGCAATGCGATGACCTTCGGAAAAAGCAACGCAAAAGTTTACGTCGAAGCTCAGACCGGCAAAACCTTTGCGGATGTTGCAGGGCAGGATGAAGCTAAGGAAGCTTTGAGCGAGATAGTTGATTTTCTGCACAATCCTGCAAAGTACAAGGAGATCGGTGCGGTGATGCCCAAGGGAGCCCTGCTGGTGGGACCTCCTGGTACAGGAAAGACACTGCTGGCAAAGGCTATAGCAGGAGAATCCAAGGTACCCTTCTTCTCCATATCCGGTTCAGAATTTGTGGAGATGTTCGTAGGTATGGGGGCTGCCAGGGTCCGTGACCTTTTCAAACAAGCCCAGGCAAAAGCCCCTTGCATAGTTTTCATAGATGAGATAGATACCATAGGAAAGAAGCGTGACAACGGAGGCATAGGCGGCAACGACGAGAGGGAACAGACCCTTAACCAGCTGCTGGCTGAGATGGACGGATTCAATGGAGAAAAAGGTGTAGTGATACTTGCAGCTACGAACAGACCAGATTCCCTTGACAAGGCACTGCTGAGGCCGGGAAGGTTTGACCGCCGTGTACCGGTGGAATTGCCGGACCTTGCAGGCAGAGAGGCAATACTAAAGGTACACTCCAAAAAGATAAAGCTTGCCAGCAATATAGATTTCAATGAAATAGCAAGGGCAACTCCAGGAGCTTCAGGGGCTGAACTGGCAAACATAATAAACGAGGCAGCCCTCAGAGCTGTAAAATACGGACGTCAGTACGTAGAGCAGGTGGATCTGGAAGAAGCTATTGAAGTGGTCATTGCAGGTTATCAGAAAAAGGGTGCGGTTATTTCTCCCAAGGAGAAGCAGATCATAGCATACCATGAAATAGGACATGCCATAGTAGCGGCAAAGCAGGCTGAATCCGCTCCTGTACACAAGATAACGATAATACCGCGTACCTCAGGAGCTCTGGGTTACACCATGCAGGTATCAGAAAATGAGAATGTCCTGATGACCAAGGAGGAAGCACTTAACAAGATAGCAACCTTTACCGGAGGACGTGCTGCAGAGGAGCTGGTATTCGGTACTTACACCTCGGGCGCCTCCAATGATATAGAGCAGGCAACCAAAATAGCAAGGGCGATGGTTACCCGCTTGGGAATGAGCAAGGCCTTTGATATGATGGCGCTGGAAACACTTACAAATCAATATCTTGGCGGAGACCCTGCCTTGACTTGCTCCTCTGAGACTGCAGCAAGGATCGACGAAGAAGTATTGTCAATTATCAAGAATGCTCATGAAAGAGCTATCAATATCCTCAAGGATAATATGGAGAAGCTGCATTTACTGGCTTCTTACCTGATAGAAAAAGAAACTATAACAGGTGAGGAATTCATGAGGATTTTATCAAGCTAAGAAATAAAGACCAACCGTCATCCCGGGCAACAGTAGATTGGATGCAGGTTGGTCTTGTTTTTATTTCGGAATAATGTGTTATACTAATTATATAGATAGACTAATACAATATTTTACTATAATTCATTGTTATGGGGATTGTGGGTGATTTTATGCAAACCTTGATAAGATTATTGTTCAGCAGAATGGTCCTTGTTGGAGCAGCAATTCTGGTACAAATAATCGCCCTTGTATTGGTGATATGGAGATTTACCAATTATTTCGTATACTTTTATACGATATGTATGTTTATAAGTCTGCTTACAGTATTGTGGATAGTAAACGGAAAAGGCAATCACGCCTATAAGCTTGCATGGATAATACCTATCATGGCTTTTCCCATATTCGGCGGTTTATTCTATCTTATGTTTGGCGGAAACAAATCCAGCAGAAGAAACAGGAGAAAAATGCGGGAGATCGCCGAACACATGCAATCTTCGCTTGTTCAGGATCTGGAGGTCATGAGGAGTCTCCAACAGGAAAGCAGGAGTGCAGCCAACCAAGCCAAGTATATATTCGGATATTCCGATTGTCCTGTCCATACAAACACTGACGCAGAATACCTGACGCCTGGGGAGCAGAAGTACCAAAGGCTACTGGAAGAGCTTCGTAAGGCAGAAAGGTTCATTTTTCTTGAGTATTTCATAATCAACAAAGGGATAATGTGGGGCTCTATATTGGAGATACTTAAGGAGAAAGCTGCACAAGGTCTGGATGTCCGTGTCATATATGATGATATGGGCTGTCTGATGACACTGCCATATGGCTATGAGAAAGAGCTTGGAAGATTGGGAATAAAGTGTCTTGTGTTCAATCCCTTTGTACCGGTATTGTCAATAAGGCTTAACAACAGGGATCACAGGAAAATCGCTGTTATTGACGGACACACTGCCTTTACCGGGGGAATAAATCTGGCAGATGAGTATATCAATGTCTATGAGAAGCACGGCCACTGGAAGGATGCGGCTATTATGCTCCGCGGAGAAGCTGCGTGGAGCTTTACGGTAATGTTCCTTTCAATGTGGAGCTTCCTCAGCAAGAGTAATGAAGACTATGACAGCTTCAGGCCTCCGATGGAATATTGCAGGAAAATTGAGGCCGAAGGATATGTTCAGCCCTATGCCGACAGCCCGCTGGATGACGAATCGGTGGGTGAATCCGTGTATCTGAACCTGATTGGCGAAGCACAGGAATATGTTTATATAAATACCCCATACCTGATACTGGACAATGAAATGAATGCAGCCTTGTGCCTGGCTGCAAAAAGAGGTGTGGATGTGAGGATCGTTACACCGCATATAGCAGACAAATGGTATGTACACTCAGTGACCCGCGCCAATTATCAGGTGTTGTTGGACAGCGGAGTGAGGATATATGAATACACCCCGGGCTTTATTCATTCCAAGACCTTTGTAGTTGATAACACCTATGCGGTGGTAGGTACTATAAATCTTGATTACAGAAGCCTTTTCCTCCACTTTGAATGCGGGGTATGGATGTACCGGACAAAAGGTGTTTCGCAGGTAAGAACCGATTACCTTGAGACGCTGAAGGTATGTCAGGCTATTACGCCGGATTACAATAGCAACTTGGGTTGGTACAGGAGGCTTGGCAGGACTATACTGAAGCTTTTCGCACCGCTGATGTAGGCGGTTATCTGACGTAAGCCGCCAGGTACTCCTCCAGAGTGAGGTTTCTGGCCTTTATTTCCATTGCGGCGGCTTCTCCTACATATCTGATATGCCAGGGCTCAAACTGATACCCTGTTATACCCTCCTTGCCTTTTGGATAGCGTAGTATAAAGCCAAAGTATGGAGCATTTTCCTTCAACCACCTGCCTTCACGCGTATTTGCAAAGGATTGTGAAAGCGTGAAGCCCATAGCGGCACTGCTGACATCCATGGCAAGTCCTGTCTGGTGTTCGCTTTGACCGGGTCTTGCGCTGAATCTATTGGCTGCTGCTGCTGAACCGTATTTTTTTGTATTGGAACTAAAAATCGCTCGCTGCCTTTCATAAGAGCGGTAACCTGAAATGGCAGTCAGACTTATGCCGTCCTTCTTCGCCTTTTTAAAAAGTGATTCCAGAGCTTTTGCAGCCTCCGGAGTCATTTTTGTTTTGGCGCTGCTTACTGTTGGCACGGATGGATTCACAAGACGCGAGGGGACATAGCCTTCAGGGAGGCTGTGGGTCTTATTTATCAGTAATGGAGCAGCAGCTTTTTTCACAGGCACTTTTTCACCAGCCGTATTTTCCTGTACACTTCTTTGCACCTGTGTATTCTGCTTTGCCGGGGCAGCTTTGCCGTCATAGCCAACCAGAGAACTGTAAGCAATTGATGCTACTAATAGTGAACCGAGCATTATATTGACAGTTTTGATGCTTATGTCCTTGTAGTTTTCATTTATATAACCCTGGATATACTGCAAGGTATTATCCGGGAGCGCTTTGTCCCTGCCCTCAAGAAACTCATCTGCAAACTCGCTGGAGTATCTGTCAACGTGTAGAACCAGTGTCAAGCCTTCAGCAGTCTGCAACAACTCACTGCGCGAGAAAATTTCCATACTGTTTCACCCTCCGATAAAGCATGCTGATTTGTATTCTTTGCTTTTTGCAGCAGCTTATACC
>CAZNMO010000192.1:0-8670 GCA_964574195.1 uncultured Clostridiaceae bacterium
TTTTCCATAGGTTTTCAGATGAATATATGTTATTTTCATATGTACTAAATCAATCCATACAATATTACTCCCAGGAATCCGGAGCCCACCAGAGCTAAAATTGGATTCACCTTGAATTTATACACGCCTGCGAAGACCAGCAGTGCAATTACAGCACCTTTTACGTCAACTACAGAGACTGAACCGATCTTTACCAGAGCAGCTGCTATGAGGCCCAGTACGGCAGGGCGTATTCCCCGGATCACCCAGTTGACCTGCTTCATATGCTTGAATTTGTTGTAATATACCGATACTATCAGCGTGATAATGATCGGTATCAGCACAACACCAAGGGTAGCAAGCGCCGAACCTAAAAAAGCTCCCATCTTGTAGCCTACAAAGGTCGATGAATTGACTGCGATGGGTCCGGGCGTCATTTCAGATATTGCGACAATATCAATAAAGTCTTCCGGTGAAATCCAGTGATTGCCCTCAATCACCTCTTCCTGTATAAGAGACAGCACCGCATAGCCTCCGCCGAAGCTAAAGGCTCCGATTTTCAGAAAGGTAAGAAAAAGCTTCAGCATCAAGGTCATTGCTTTTCCTCCTTTCTGAAGAGAAAGAAGCCTGTGCTTCCGAATATAACAATAGTAATTATCGGATGGATATCGAGAAACAGTATCAGGGCAAGGGCTGCTATACCTATTGAAACATTTATGAAATTGATCCCCATTGACTTTACCAGTTTTACCAGGGCATAAGCTATCAGAGCAACTACGGCAGGTCTGATCCCGGCAAAAACATTCTGGACAACTGAATTATCCTTGATGGAGCCGAAGAACATGGCTATTATAAGGATTATCAGAAAAGAGGGCATTACTGCTCCCAAGGCGGCCGAAACAGCTCCCGGCAGACCGGCAGTCTTGTAGCCTACAAAGGTAGCGCAGTTTATGGCTAATGGCCCGGGAAGACTATTGGTCACTGCGATAGAATCCAGGAATTCCTCTTCACCCAGCCATTTTTTCTTGTCCACGACCTCCTGCTGTATGATCGGGAGCATTGCATAGCCTCCGCCGATCGTAAAAGAACCGACCTTGAAGAAGGTCAGGAAAATATCCAATAGCATAGCATCACCTTCTTCCGATATTACTTGAACAATGTATGGTTTCATTTTCTGTTACTATGTAATCGGCAGGAATATCATACTCATCTGTCGGCACCTGTTCCACGACCTGAAAGGAATATGCCAGGGCAGCCTTGACTGCGTCAGGCCTCAGACGTTTCATGAACCTGTCATAATAGCCGGCGCCAAAGCCGATCCTGGTGCCTGAAGCATCAAAAGCCACACCCGGTACCAATAACAGATCCAGCAGGCTGCTGTCAGAAAGCCTTATGTGTTCCCTGAAGGGCTCTCTTATGCCGAAATGACCCGACTGCAGCTGATCCAGCCCTGTGATCCTGGATATACAGATTTCATGGGTTTCTGGGATGCATATGGGCACATAGACTTTTTTTCCATGATCAAGGCAGTATTCTATAATAGCATCAGTTTTCACCTCATGCTTGAAATCCAGATAAATCATGACATTATGCGCAGCATTGAAAAATGTGTTTTTTCTCAAATTCTGAAAAATACTATCACTTAAGGCTTTGACTTCATCCTCGGACAGCTTGTTTCTGATTCCAAGTACTTGTTTCCTTATAACGTCCTTCATATAGACCTCCAGTTTTTCAATTATATTATAGTATTAATACTAACACTAATATTATGTCGGGTGCAATTCACAAATTGATCGTGTAATAGTTTAATAGAAAAGAATGAAAAAATGCAAAATTATATCAGACCTTAAGCTCCTGGCTGCGTATATATCAGTGAAAGCAAAAAACAAAACGAAAAGGGTAATATATCAACAGCGGAGATGACCTCCACTGGGACGTACTTGAAAATGTACCTGAGAAAAATTTATGTACAGTGTATCTTGGGCGACATTAGTAATATTCGGCAGAGCCTGGATCGTCAAAAATTGTTACTCACGAGATATAGGAGGGTTATACAATGAACAAAAATTCAAATATAGTAATAGGTGTACTACTGATTGCAATGGGTGCGCTGTTTCTCTTATCGAACCTGGGCTACCTGAACTTTTCATGGAATTATATCTGGCCTCTTGCCATGCTTGTACCGGGGATATACATGCACTTTGCATTCTTCACAGGAATCGACAGGAATGCCGGGATACTTGTTCCGGGAGGGATACTGACTACTTATGGAGCCCTGTTTTATGCCAACGTGTTTTTCGGATGGCATATAATGGCTGACCTCTGGCCGATGTTCCTTATCGGTATTGCAGTTGGACTTTTTGAGCTTTACCTGTTCGGCAACCATGATAAAGGGCTGCTGGTTCCTGTAGCAATACTGGGAGGCATAGGGCTGTCGGCATTGCTGAGGACATTTATCAGCTTCGATTTCAAGGACTATCTGGTGCCGGTCATTCTTATAATAATAGGTGTGATCATAATCACCAAGAGGGATACCAGGAGCAACGGGTAAAAAACCGGCCGGGCAGAAACTGGCTGTGCTTCAGAGAAGCACCAGCTTTGCGGGACAGATAGGGAGCCTGCCAGGTTCATAAGCACCGGCTGTTTATATATATCTTTCTTCATAACCAATCAGGTTTTCTGAATATAATGCTAGGATTTTAAATTGCTAAGATCTGATGCATTATATTCAGTTTTTTGCTTTATTGCGGGATGATGCGATGTAAGGAGAACGGGGGACACGGCACGTTCAGCCGGGCTCTGGGGAGGGGCAGACGGGTAACACGGATTTTCACGGCTGGTTTACTAGTCCTTTCGGTATTTTTGATACCTTCGATAATCTCTGCTTCACCGATCAAGAAGTATATCACTAAGAAAATCATCCGTGGAATTCCGTGGGTTCATCCGTGTCTTCAGTGTTGCCCGTATCCTTGCTCCAGCGTCAAGCCCTAACCGTTCCACGCGCAACTCGAAACGCGTAACCCGCAACCTTTACGTCGCATCTTTCCTATTATCTGCACAAAGTAAATATTTAGTGGAATCTCAACAATAGTAAATATATAATGTACTCATGGGTATTTCTATTTTACTTTATTTTTATGTGGGAGGTAACAATGGATAAGCTTGGGAGATTCATCAACTACTACAGGCCATATAAAGGGCTGTTCGCCATGGATATGTTCTGTGCGCTCATTGCCGCAGGGATAGACCTGTTCTTTCCGTTGGTGGTGAAATACCTGCTGGACTACGGCATCAACAATGAGTACGGTATAGCAGTAGACCTGATATTGAAAATCGGGGTTTTGATGCTTGTGATCTACATAATCAAATACTTCTGCCAGTACTTTATCACTGCTTGGGGCCACATTATGGGTGCCAGGATGGAATTTGACATGCGGAATGATATTTTCAACCACCTGCAGAAGCTTTCCTTCTCTTATTATGACAACAATAAGACGGGACAGCTTATGTCAAGGATAGTGAATGACCTTTTCGACATTTCCGAGCTGGCTCATCATGGCCCTGAAGAGGTATTCATCTCACTGATAAAAATAATCGGCTCCTTTATTATCTTGCTGACCATCAATGTGAAGCTCACGGTCATAACCTTTATACTTGTACCCTTCATGCTTGCTTTTGCGATTTTCTATAATAAGAAAATGAGAGCGGTGTTTGCAAAAAACAGACAAAAGATAGCTGAGGTAAATGCACAGGTTGAGGACAGCCTGTCAGGAATAAGGGTGGTAAAATCCTTCTCAAACGAGGAGATAGAAAAGGAGAAATTCCTTAATGGCAATCAGGCCTTTCTGACAACAAAGCAGGAAAGCTACTACTATATGGGCAGATTTTTCAGCGGAGTGCGTTTGTTTGACGGTGTGATATACCTGTTGGTAGTCATAGGCGGAGCAATATTGATAAAGCAGGGGATAGTGGGCACCTCGGATCTGATCGCGTATCTGTTGTATATCAATACACTGCTTGTGCCCATAAGGTCCATGATAGACTTTACAGAACAGTTTCAGAAGGGGATGACCGGTTTTGAAAGGTTCATAGAAATAATGGACACTGAACCGGACATAAAGGATAAAGAGGACAGTGTTGAGCTGAAGGATGTATCCGGAAAGGTCGAGTTTGAAAAGGTCTCCTTTAAATATGACAGCGGGGAGCATGTACTCAAGGATATCGATCTGACTCTGCAGCCCGGTGAGACTGTGGCGCTTGTTGGGCCTTCAGGCGGAGGCAAATCGACTCTTTGCAGTCTGATACCAAGGTTCTACGAGGTGTCTTCCGGAAGTATTAAAATTGACGGTATGGATGTAAGGGATATCAAGCTTGAATCCCTGAGAAAAAATGTGGGGATCGTGCAGCAGGACGTTTACCTGTTTGCAGGAACGGTGAGGGAGAATATAAGATACGGCAAACCCGGTGCCACTGACGATGAAATCATTGAAGCCGCAAAAAATGCAAATGCCCATGAGTTTATAATGGGATTTGAAAAAGGCTATGACACATATGTTGGGGAAAGAGGAGTCAAGTTATCAGGAGGTCAGAAGCAAAGGTTGAGTATAGCAAGGGTTTTCTTGAAGAACCCAAAGATACTGCTTCTTGACGAGGCTACCTCAGCATTGGATACACAGAGTGAGAGAATAGTACAACAATCACTGGAGAAACTGTCACAGAACAGGACGACCTTTGTAATAGCCCATAGACTTTCCACTATAAAAAATGCAGATACTATCCTTGTACTGACTGATAATGGAATAGAAGAGAGGGGAACCCATGAGGAACTGATCGGCAAGGAGGGCATATATGCATCCCTGTATAATGTGCAATTTGAAGAGGTCGATGACCTTGATAGTGTAATAGAGGAAAAAAGCAAGATATAACAATAAAGGAACTGGGTGTTACAATATGAAGATGGGGTGAGCATATGGCAAGTGAAATTATCTATAAAACTCTGGTTGACAGATTGAATAAAGGCCAGAAGGCTGTATTGGTTACGACCTTAGTTAAGGAGAATTCCGGCGAAGCTGCATCTACAGTTAAGAACATACTTGGAGATGATATTTTTGATAGCTGCAAGCAACCAGGCAATTTGGACACTGCTGTTCTGGAAAATGCCAGGGATGCACTAAAGTCTGGAGATCCATTGTTTATTGAAGGAAAAGACCGGTCAGCATATCTGATTGAGCCGTATTTTCCTGAAAGCCGGCTGATAGTTCTGGGGGGTGGGCATATTGCCAAGCCGTTGGCTGAGTTTGGTTCGAAAACAGGATTCTCAGTTACGGTCGTTGACGACAGGCCTGTATTTGCCAATAAGCTACGATTCCCTGACGCTGAGAAAGTCATATGCGAAGATTTTGAAAAAAGTATTGATACGCTTAATCTAAACAATTCTACTTTTGTGGTAATTGTAACCCGCGGCCACAGGCATGATGCGGCGTGCTTAAAGCAGGTGTTGCAATACGATACTGCATATACTGGAATGATAGGTTCAAAACGCAGGGTTCAAAGCTTGAAGGAACAACTGATTAATGAGGGATACTCCAGAGAAATGATAGACAAGGTAAATGCGCCTATAGGCTTGGAGATAGGCGCAATAACTCCTGAAGAAATAGCAATATCCATTATTGCCCAGGTAATCAGCTATAAAAGGCTGTCGGCCAGGTCAAATGAACAGGTTCCACAAGCCAAACTGAATTGGCCGGAGTTTGACAGGCAGGTCCTTACTGAGCTGAGTACTGAAAATGCTGGAGCTAATGCCATAGTTACTGTGATCTCGACCAAAGGCTCAACTCCGAGAAAAGCAGGAGCCAAGATGCTTGTATGGCCTGATGGAAGGACTATGGGAAGCATTGGCGGCGGCTGCAGCGAAGGAGCAGTGATAAGGACAGCCGTCGATGTGATCAGGGATGGGGGCTACAAGGTTCAGACTGTTGACATGACAGGGGATGTTGCTGAGGACGAAGGTATGGTATGCGGTGGTATAATGCAGGTTTTGATAGAGGCTTATTGATAAAGCAGGAGTCCGGTATTATACTCGCCGGACTCCTGCTTTATTTTGCTGACTTAGCTTATTTAAACACTTTTATACTGTCTTCAAGGGGTTGATACTGCTTCTCGTCGGGTTTGGCTGTTGGAGCTCCAAAGGGCATTTGTGCAATCAGCTTCCAATTTGAAGGTATACTCCATTCTTTTTTCACATCATCATCAATGATCGGATTATAGTGCTGCAGGGATGCTCCCAGGCCTTCATTTTCAAGAGCAGTCCAGATCACAAACTGAAGCATGCCTGATGCCTGCTGCGACCATACGGGAAAGTTGTCCTTGTAGGTTGGAAACTGCTGTTGCAGTCCTTCCACAATACTCTTATCCTCAAAGTATAGAACTGTTCCATAAGCATTTCCAAATGCTTTCATTTTTTCCTCTGTAGGGGCGAACTTATCTGCCGGAATCATTTTTTGCAAAACTGTTTTTGTGATATCCCACAATTTGTCGTGATGCTGTCCCATTAATACAACTACCCTGTTGCTCTGGGAATTAAATGCTGTCGGCGAGTTCTTGACTCCATGCTTAACAACATCATGTATTTTTTCATCTGTGATGCTAATATCCCTTCCCAAGCTATATATTGTGCGTCTATCCTGTACCGATGATTTAAAATCCTTTGACATTTGAAATACCTCCGTAAATTTGATTTTGTTTATTATTTATATGGACTAACTGATAGCGGTTCTTTGTCAGCTTTCCTTTTTCATTTCAATTATAAGCAGGTGAGACTTCTCAATGGCTTTAACAACTATATCTTCTTGTGTTATCTCCATGGCATCCCTTGTATCCAGCACAACAGAGTTTATATCAGAGCTTCCTTCGATCTGTACCAGGTATGCCTGTCTTCCTTCCTTGACTGGAAAGCCAATTTCCTTATCCTTATCAAGCTCAAGAACATAAATATTGGCATCCTGGTTGATCTTTACGGGAGCATCGCCATCTTTACCTGATACTGCATGGAGCCAATTGTTTTTTCTGTCCTCCCACTCAAACAGATAATCACCATAATTAGGAGTATATCCTTTTTTGTCGGGGTATATCCAGATTTGAAGCAATCTGAGTATATTTTCCCCTAGATTATGTTCGCTGTGATAAACTCCTGTCCCGGCACTCATGTATTGGATATGCCCCCTGTAGAGTGCTCTTTTGTTTCCCATGCTGTCCCCATGTGTCAGTTGACCGTCAACTACATAGGATATGATCTCCATATCTCTGTGGGGGTGGGTATCAAAGCCTGTTGCCGGTTCGACCAGATCATCGTTAAGCACCCGCAATACTCCAAAGCTTATATTGTCCGGATCATAGTATTCGGCAAAGGAAAAATGAAACTTGCTTCTAAGCCATCCTAACTCACTTTTACCCATATTTTTGCTTTCAATTTTTCTTATCATTTTTAAATCTCCTTCTCTATATGAACTTACTTTTAAATACGAAGTATCTTTATGTAATAATAATATAACAGCAACTTACTTTTGTCAAGTAACTATATTTAAATAACTTAGAAAATGCAAATGTAGTATTGACAGAGTGTAATAATTGATATAGTATAATACATATAAATCCGGTAGGAATAATAGGAAATGTATTGATGAGAAGAGTAGGTCAAGGGAAGCTGACAGAAAGAAGGTCCGGTGATGAGAGGGCTTTTCTGTGGAACTTGGCTGAAGTGCCTCTCTGAACTGCAGACCGAACCGCCAGGCTTGCGAAACAGGCTTGATCAAGTAGGCTCTGTCGGGAATGCCCGTTACAGCATTATGGTATGAAAGTACCGGAATCAGAGTTGATTGCATTATAAATTAGTGCAGGTAAACAGAGTGGAACCGCAGAATGGACTTCTGCCTCTGTAAAGGAGGCAGGAGTCTTTATTTTATTATCCGGGAAGGGGGTATATTGGACAAGTGTAGGCATAGGCCATAACCAACTAAAACAATAGGAATAATAACATATAATATTAAGGAGGAACAAACATGAAAAAGAGGATCGTAATACTTACAACAATCATAACAATTTTGGCGCTGGTACTAAGCGCATGCAGCACAGCGGTACAGGCTCCGTCGGCACAGGCAGCAAATAAACAGAAGCCCCAGAATCTGCTCGAACAGATCAAAAAAGACGGCAAGATAAAAGTTGGAATGGAAGGCACGTATGCACCCTTTACCTTCCATGACAAGGATGGAAAGCTCACAGGCTTTGATGTGGAAATCATGGTAGAGATTGCAAAACGACTGGGCGTTGAGGCAGAATTCATAGAGACCAAATGGGATGGAATGTTTGCAGGCCTTGATGCAAAAAGATTTGATGTAATAGCAAATGAAGTGACTATAAAACCGGATAGACTAGAAAAATATGACTTTTCCGCTCCTTACATTGTTTCCAAGTCAGTACTTATAGTGAATAAAGAAAACAGCGATATAAAAAGCTTTGAGGATCTGAAGGGTAAGAAATCCGGGCAGTCTCTGACAAGCAATCTTGCTGACATTGCCAGATCCTTCGAAGCCGAAATTGTGCAGGTTGACGGCTTCAACCAATCCATTGACTTACTGGTATCAAAACGTATCGAGGCTACGATAAACGACAGCCTGTCATTTATGGACTTCAAGA
>CAZNMO010000193.1:0-8608 GCA_964574195.1 uncultured Clostridiaceae bacterium
CAAAGGTTCAGACGACTGCGCAAGTAAAGATTCCTGAATGGAATTTTAAGGACGTAGCTGCTTTTGAAACAGAGGTAGCCCGTATCAACAAAATTAAAGACCCATCTGAAAAGAAAGTCATTAAAGAGCATTTACTGGCTGATTTGAAGAAGAACGGTATCACATTCAAAGAGGATACAGGTTCAAAAGCTGATGCTGTGAACTGGATGCGTGCTCTTATGGCCACAAAGAAACATCTTAAAGCTGGAAATTCCTTGGATATGACCCAGAACAATCAGAACAACTCGAATCAGACTCAACAACCGTCACAACCTGCACAACAGCCACAAGCGCAACCTGCACAGTCAGGAACGGGCAAAGTTGTTCTAGGTACTGGACAAAACATGAGTAAAGATGATGCTAAAAAAGCTGTGGCTGACCTTCGAGGACAACTGGGCACTCAAGGGGTTATGGACTTGGCTGAAAAGAACGGTATTCAGTGGGCGAAAAATGCTAACAACATAGCAAACAGCTACATGCAGTGTGCTATGAAGCTCTCCAAACACCTTCAGAATGGAGGTACGCTTACTGACGATGGAAAGACTGCAGCAAAAACTGATGACAAGAAAAATGTTCCTCCAGTAGTCGCTCCAACATCTGATAAGAAAGACGACAAGAAATCAGATGAACCAAAGCTAGACCCAAAATCCATTGAACACGACTGGTACAACGCTCCTAAAAAATTCAAAATGGTTGGTATGATAACTGGTATTTTGCCAACTGACGAGAAGACTCACGACTACTTGACAGGGTTGATTAAGTCTGGTAAATTTGACCTTGCAGACGGAGCAGCAACCGACATTCATGATGACTATCGTTCTGTAGCTAGTAAAGTTGGGAGCGCAATAGCAGGCACTGGGGACGCTACGAGCTTGAAAAATGCGAGACCAGAACAAGGGAAAAGCATATTTACAGGTTCTCCATATGAAAAAACATTTAAGAAGTACGAAAGCGACTATGCAGAAGTCAAGAAAAAATATGGGGAAACTTTGGTTAACAACGACGTTGCTACACTAAAGCATGAAGTTGACGCTGTCGAGTATATAGGAAAACTTTGTGGAAAAGATGACCTTTCAAGCATAACACAAGAAGAAGCACTTGAAAAGCTAATGAAAAAGTTCAAGACGGCTACTAAAACAGAAGCTGCTGCCTCCAAACTATGGGATGACTTAGGATTGTCAGAGTCTCTGGGCATGAGCATTTATTCCAACGACCAGACCAAGATGAAGAAGGTGTTCTCTGTCATCAACGGTGGCGATGGATATTGGAATAGTCTTCTGGGTGATGTTGTTGATGTGAATAGAGCTGCTGGACGCACTAAAGGACAACTGTTGGACTCTGTAGCTGCTGGTACTATCTCCAAGCAAGAAGCTCTTAAAACAGTTGTTGAAGGTCTTGAAAAATACCAGAAAGGAACTAGCTTCAAAGGAAAGAGTATCACTCAACCATTTGCGAGCAAAAGTACATTCGGCTTGAAAGGTACAAACTTGCTGGGGGTTATGGTAAGCTCAGGTCAAACAAGTGTGAAGGAATTCAAGTCACTCGCTAAAAATGCTGCCAAAGACCAGGCAAAGTTATACACTGACAGCGCTTACTTTATTAGAATGAACATAGCACTTAAAAATGAAGTGGACAACCTATCTTTCAACTACAACCGTAAAGACATAAACGTATGGCAGCCGATTGACAAAGACTTGTACGACAGTGCAACTGACAAATCCCAAGCTATCGAGAGACATCTTTGGTTGTTGGGTAAACCTGTCACAGAGCGTAAAAAGTGGTTGAAAGATAGAAAAGACGCCAAGAAGAAACATGGAGACACTAACTATCTACAAGCATTCCAATCAAATACTGACGCTGAAACTTTAGATTTCCCTGACCATAAGGACATAAGAGACAAGGTGAAAGCATCCTTGGAATCAGTAGAGGGCACAGAGCGTACAAAAGTTGAACAGAAAATTGAAGCTACTCACGACATGAATGAGCACAGAAGCTTCAAAACGAAAGTTCATGGAGTATATCGAATCAAGAACCTTCCTTATGAAGACGAGTTCCAAAAAATTGACAAAGACCGAAACAACACAGATTTCTACTATCATGGTACAGGTTACTCAGCGTCACAGAAAATCATCGGAGAATCTGGACAGTTTGTTGTTACAAAAACAAACGTAAAAGCAGGACGTATGTTGGGTGACGGTGTTTATCTGGCAAACAACTCTTCTAAGTCTATGCAATACGCTTCGAATGATTTCTCACGTTCCACTGGCGCTCGTGGTGTGCTTTACGTTTGTAAGGCTTCTCTTGGTAAAGTTGTTGAGTCTAAAACAGCTGGTTCTAGTCACAATGGTCCACTGCTAAACCGCAAAGACGTTGACACGGTGTTCATGGATAGACCATACGTGCGAAATCCTGAATGGGCAGTAAAAGAGGAAAAGGCAGTTATTCCGAGATTATGGATAGACGTAGAACGAGTTCAACGATGACGTTGAGATATAATCTTTGGAAAGGTGAGGTGTAAACATGGGATTATTCGACAGACTTACAGGCGCATACCGAGCGCTTGTTGGTGACAACATAGAAAAATCTTTTGCTGAACAACCTTTAGGACAACCAGTTGAAGTAGACATAGAGAAGAGTCAACCAGCACGTGAAATGAGAGCATTGTTAGAAGACCCACTGGGTGTACTACAAGCTATGGGATACAAGGACAGACAATTCAGTCTGTCCTATGATATTCTACGCCGTATGGCTTCAAAGGATGCTGTTATTGGTTCTATTATTAATACACGTGTAAACCAAGTGTCAACTTTCACAGTACCAGCGAGATTCAGCCGTTCAGGTGTTGGTTTCGAAATCCGACTGCGTGACCCAAACGTGACTCCAAGTAAAGAGGACATGAACACAATTACTGCGATTGAACAATTCCTTGAAAACACTGGTTATGATAATGACAACAGCCGTGACGACTTCGACACATTTGTCAGAAAAATTACTCGTGACCGACTTACGTTTGACCAAGTATCGTTTGAGATTGTTCCAGACCGTAAGGGCAGACCTGCTGAATTCCACGCTGTTGATGCTTCTACCATTCGTATCGCTTCTGAACAAACACAGGAAGATGCTATGGCTACAGGAGATTTCAAGAAAGGTGATGAAGTCAAGTATGTGCAGGTTGTGAATGGTAAGATTCAAGCTTACTTCACGGCTGAAGAACTTGCCTTCGGTGTAGCCAACCCACGTTCTGATATCAACATTTCTGGTTATGGTTATTCAGAGCTTGAAATGTTAATTCAACAAGTAACGAGTCATATCTGGGCAGAGGAATACAACTCACGATTCTTCTCTCAAGGCGGTACAACGAAAGGTATCTTGAACTTAAAAGGTAACGCTACAGCGCCAATCTCTCCACACCAACTAGAATCATTCAAGAGACAATGGTTATCTCAGGTGTCTGGTATGACGGGAGCTTGGAAGACTCCAGTTGTGTCTGTTGACGGGCTTGAATACATCAACGTATCACAATCGAACCGTGAGATGGAGTTCGAGAAGTGGATGAACTATCTCATCAATATTGCCTGCGCTGTGTACCAAATCGACCCATCTGAAATCAACTTCCCTAACCGAGGGGGAGCTGGTTCAAGCGGTGGGGGAGGTCTTGGCGACGGAGGAATTGAAGACCGTTTGAATCACTCTCGTGACAAGGGACTTCGACCTCTGTTACGATTTGTGGAAACCATGATTAACAAACATATCGTATCCAAGTTTGACCAAAAATACGTGTTCTCCTTCGTGGGTATTGACTCCAAGTCTGAGAAAGAAATCGCTACGCTACAACAAATGCAGGTTAAAGTGTTCAAAACAGTTAATGAAATCCGTAAGGAAGAAGGCAAGCCAAAACTTGAAGGTGGAGACATTATCCTTGACCCAGTGTATATTCAGTACTTGGGACAACAGCAGCAAGCGGAAATGATGAAGCAACAAGGTATGGGCGGAGAGCAAGACGGCTTCGGTGACCAGGGCGATGATACTAACCAGGACGTCAATGAGGAAGACGATAACAAGTCAGATGAACAGGACACAACAGAGAAATCAATCTCGCAACAAATTGAAGCTCTAACAAACAACGCTGTCAAATTTTTGAGCATAGAAATTGAAGACTAAATAAAAGATAAGCTGCGGCATCCATATATTGTACTCAGATTTTATTCAAACCAGCCAAACGGTGAAGGTGGTGAGAACATGACTGAATCATTCCAATTTTATGTCGCAGCAGATGTTGATGTGAAAAAGTCCGAACAAGAAGGAAAACGGCTTATTCAAGGGTATGCTTCCACGCCTGCTGAAGACCGCCAAGGCGAGAGTTTGATTCAAAAGGGGTTGGATATAACTAACTTTGTTCAACATGGTTGGTTCAACTACGACCACAACAATGACATCATACTTGGTTATCCTACGGAGAACACTCACATTGATGATAAAGGGTTGTGGGTTGAGGGAGAACTTTTGAAGGGTATTCCCATGGCTGACCAGATTTGGGACGTTGCTTTGGCTTTGAAGAAATCCAACGCTCCACGAAAGCTAGGATTTTCAGTTGAAGGTAAGGTAACAGAGCGAAAGGGCAGTACAATCGTCAAGGCAAAAATTTACAACTGCGCTATCACACCCAATCCTGTCAACACGGAAGCGACTTGGGATGCTGTTGTAAAATCATTCCGACCTGAAGACGATACTGTTGTTAGTAAAGCATTGGAAGCAGGTTATGCGACAACTCCAGAAACTCAAGTTGACGGAGGAGCTTTGCGCAAGGAGAGTCTTGAAGGTAGCTTGAAAGTGTTAGCAGAAAACCTTGACAACCATAATTATTGGGAACAAGTCAAGCGCAATCTTGCTAACGGAGATACAGCCACTAAAGCTGATATGGTTGTATACCTACAGTTATCAAAAGGGCTGTCCAGACAACAGGCTCTTGATGTTATAAACAATTGACGGAGGTGTAAGTATGAAAGACCTAAATGAAAAGTTAAATAAGTCCCTGGAAGAGATTGACCAGTTGGCAGAGCAGATTATCTCGAAATCTGAAACAACTGAAACGGTTGAGACTGCTGAAGCAAAAACTAATGAAGAAGTTGTTGCTGAAACAGCTCAAGCAATCGAAAAGGGCTTAAAGTCTGACGACGTTGCCAAAGACGCTGATGAAGGTTCAGATACTGACAAAGGTGATGAAGGCAAGGAAGAGGACAAAGGTGAAGACAAGGAAGACAAAGAAACTGAAGATAAAGACGATGTTCAAAAGTCTCTTATTGAACAAGCGGAAGAAAATGAAACGCTTGTAAAAGGCTTCGAGGTTTCTGAGTTCTTACATGAATTCACTCGCTTACAAGGTACTATCGTGGATGGTTTACGTGAGGACGTGAACAAGTCTCTTGAATCAAATACTCACACAGCGACTATCCTAGCGAAATCTTTCAATGCTATCATGAAATCCCAAGGTGCTTTGGCGAAATCAATTGATGGTATCCTTGAACGTTTAGACCAAGTGGAGCGCCAACCTGTTGGACGTAAAGCTGTTGTAAACGTGGTAGAGAAGTCATTCAACCATTCAGCTGGCGTTGAAGAGCCAACTAAAGAGCTTTCTAAAGGCGAAAAGTTAGCGAAACTTACTGACATGGCTATGAATGGTACTGATGGCGTAACTATCAATGATGTTGTTTCTTATGAATCAACTGGACAATTACGTCCTGAGTTGGAAGCTTTACTAAAAAACTAAACTACACTGAGTGAGGTGCATTTAAATGCAATTTGAAAACGGTTTTGGTATGTCAACTGGTCAAGAAGTTGCTGACTTAAACAAAGCTTTATCTGCTGGTTATGCTACTTCTCCTGAGACGCAAGTCAATGGTGGAGCTTTCCGAGTAGAAAGTCTTGAAAACTCTCTAAAGGTTTTAACGTATTCTGACCAACACGTGAAGTTCTGGAAGAAAATTCCAAAGTTAAAAGCTTACAACACTGTTGAAGAATACAACCAATTACTATCTTATGGTACTGACGGCGGTGGATTCTTGTCTGAGGGTGAACTACCTGATACTCAAGATTCTGTTTACCAACGTAAAGCTGCGTTCGTTAAATTCATGGGTGTTACTCGTGAAGTAACTCACCCAATGACACTTGTTCAAACAGGTGGCGGTGTAAGCGACGTTATGAGCCGTATGAACCAAGATGGTATTCTTTGGATGATGAAGAAAATTGAAAACGGGTTATTCTGGGGTAACTCTAAACTTGCGCCTGGCGGTAACGAGTATGTAGAGTATGACGGTCTTGATAACATGATTGACCCAGGTAACACTATTGACCTTAAAGGGCAGCACCTAGAAGAGAAACACATGAACTGGGGCGCACAAATGATCATCGAGAACTATGGTATTCCAACTGATGTGTTCTTACCATTCGAGGTAATGGCTCAGTTCAGCCAAGAGTTCTTCCCTAAAGAGCGTGTAATTATGCCAACTCAAGCTGGCTACCAAGCTGGTGTCGTAGTTGACAAGTTCCAAACTCATGGTGGTCCAGTAAACTTTGAGCCAAACATCTTCTTGAAGAAAACTAAGGAATTAGTATTCCAAGCTAACTCACCAAAAGCTCCTGCTGCTCCAGCATCTGTAACTGGTGCTTTAGGAATTGGTGCTGGTGACTTCGGTAAGTCTGGTGCTGGTAAATACACTTACTACGTGACAGCTGCTAACCGTCATGGTGAATCTGCTCCAACTAAGATTACAACTGACGTAGCTATCACTGGCGCTGACCTATTGAAAGACATCGTTCTTACAATCACAAACGCTGGTACATCTGTGTACCCAGTAGACTACTTCAATGTATACCGTACTGAAGTAGATGGCACAAAAGCATTTGCTATCGGTAAAGTTGCAGCTTCTAGCGCAGTAGCTTCTTCTGTAACTACTTTCAACGATACAAACGACATTATGCCAAACACTTACACAGCGTTCATGGGTGAAATGAATGAACAAGTTCTTGCGTTCAAACAGTTAGCTCCTCTAATGAAGATGGACTTAGCAACATTGTCTCCTTCATACCGCTGGATGATTTTACTGTACGGCGTGCCCGTACTGTATGCGCCGAAAAAGTGGATGCGTTTCCGTAACATCAAAGCAGAACTTTATAACGGCGTAATCTAATTAACCGATGACTTCAAATGGGGTGTTTGGGGATTTCCCCAGCACCCCATTTCTTGTATACAAAACTGGGAGGGATTTCAATGTCAATCAAAAACGAACTTTTAAAAGATGGTAAATTGGTGACTGCTTATGGAGTTATTGAGTTTGACTCTGAGGGAGTTCTGAAAACTAAATTGGAGCAGGACGCTATTGAAGCTCTATCTCAATTAAAAGGCTTCGAGAAGGTAGCTATCAAGGAAGCACCGAAAGCTCCTGTGAAATCAGTTGAGAAAACTGTTGAGGTTGAAGAGGAAGTAGCAGAGCCAGAGAAAAAGACAGCTCCTGCTAAAACAGCTAAGAAAGCCACGAAATAACGTTTTAAATGAATAACAGAAATGGGAGGTGCAAGCATGATAAACTTCAGTATTGAGGAAATGAAGAACAGGGTCATCTTCGGTATTCCATTGTTTGACACCGAGGGTAATCCATTCCCAGACGACCTTTTGCAATCCTACCTTGACTCAGCCATTTCCTGGGCTGAACAAACTCTCAACATAGCTATCCAACCACGAGACGAGGAAGAGACACACGACTTCCTTTCTATGGACTATATGAACTGGAGCTACATCAAAGTATGGAAGAAACCTATCTTGGAAGTTCAAGAGATTCAACTGTACTATGGTGATAAGCCAATGATGAAGATTCCTAAAGAGTGGGTAAAGGTTGACAACCTTGGAGGCATGATTCAACTATTCCCAACGAGTGGTACAACTAGCGGAATGATTATCACAAACTCAGGCGGTATGTTCTTGCCTATGTTACATGGCCAACTCAGCTACGTTCCGCAAATGTGGAGAGTGAAGTATAAGGCTGGTATGAACGAGCCTGCAGAGAATCAGGTGTACCGTAAAACAGACATCCACCCTAACCTGAAGGACGTTATCTATCGCAAAACGGCTATGGGTGTAATGGGCGTATGGGGTGACCTTATCATAGGTGCTGGTATCGCCAACCAATCAGTATCACTTGACGGGTTGAGCCAATCCATTGGTACAACACAGTCTGCTATGTTCGGCGGTGCGAGTTCTCGTATCAAGCAGCTACAAGAGGATATTGACTTGATGATGCCAACTCTACGTTCTTACTATGGCGGAATCGACATGACGGTGGTGTAGACTATGAGTGGACAAAATCCTTGGGCTTTACAGAACTTTGGTCGTGTAGACATCAAACCTGAAGAGTTTGACAGGTTTATATACCAAAAAGGGGCAAATGTGACCTGGGAGAAGTCAATCCTATGTTCTTGTATAAACGAAACAACTGGACAAGCTGACTTCGGTTGCCCTGCCTGTGGTGGTAAAGGCTATTACTATTTTGACCCTACATCCATACGAGCTGCCGTA
>CAZNMO010000194.1:0-8600 GCA_964574195.1 uncultured Clostridiaceae bacterium
TGCCGGTGGCGTCACGCCAGTACGCGTAGTACGTGTCTCCACGCTTGCGTACGAATCCTCTTGCCATGCGGAATCACCTCCCTTCTGCGTGGGCTGGAACGAGGACTACTCGTCCTCGGACTCAACGTGGCGAAGGCGGTTTATCAGTTGCTGTACCAACCGCTGATCCTTCTTTGAGAGGTCGTGCCACCCCTCTGCGCCAGGCTCCTCGTAGTAGAGGTCGGGGTTAAGGCGGTAGTCGCCCTCATCGTGATAGTCGGACCGGACGTCCGCCTCGGCCTGTGCGAGGGATTGCGTGACGAAGATCTGACGCACTTCCTCGCTCGGGTCGTGTCCGTAGACCTCTCGATAGTAGTCGGCGTCTTGTTCGGCGTGTGCTTCAGCCCTCGCCAGCACATCGGGGTCGATGAGCGCCGCTGGGATGAGCAGTACGGTCGCCGGGATTCGCATCGCGCGCGCCAGTTGCCGGAGCACCTTCTCTGAGGGCGTTCTCCGCTGCTGCTCAATCTGGACGAGATACGCGTCGGAGATGTATGCCTCGCGCGCAAGGCGGGCCTTGCTGAGACCGCGCTCTTCCCGCAGGCGCTTGATTACTTGGCCGATATGCTCCTGCTCTGTCATGCGTCGCCCTCCTCGCCACTGCTGACTGCGCACAACCATACTGGACTAACAAGAGTTAGATGTAAATGGCTTGCAACAATTCCGTGACTGGTGTACAGCTAACTACAGTTAGCGAATTGGCGCTAGCTCTGATTGATTGGGGATAGCGATGTCCACGACAGCCAATGAACAGACCCGTCCGCAGCTATGTACCGTGCAGGAGATCGCCGCGTTGCTGGCCGTCAAGGAGAGTTGGGTCTACTCGCATGTGGCGAAGGGCGACATCCCGCACTTCAAGATGGGGCGATACGTGCGCTTCAATCGTGCCGAGGTGCTGGCGTGGGGACGAGGACTGAGTCGTGTCGGCTGAGCGGTCCTACCGCCGGCCGGGGCGCCCTGCGGCGCCGCCAGGCCCGCCGGGCCGCCCGTCGCCAGAGTTGGTGCTCGGAAGGCCGGGTCCCATTCGAGTGTTCAGAGCGCTGCCTGACGAACTGGTGAGTCTCGAGCGACGTTGCGAGGCTCGACGCGGGTCGTTCAAGTTGCCGCAGAGCGGACGCACGCGCGACCTCCGGGATGACTGGGCAGCCTTCCTCGGGGAGTTCGACTTGGATGTGGTGTTCACGCTGACCTTCAGCGACGACTACGCGAGGGACCACTACATCTACAGTCCGACGTCAGCTCTCAATGACTTCGAGCGGTTCTTGAGAGACATCGACAACGCGGGCGACTACCTTGCGTGCGCGGAGCCGCACTTCGACCGTGACGTCCCTCACTTGCATGGGCTCATGGAATCCAAGGATCTGCCGCTGGTGAATCTGTGGCGGGAGTGGTTCCGGACCAGAGGGCGTGCGCGCTTCGAGCCACCTCGATCCGACGCGTGCCGCTACTACTGCACCAAGTACGCGCTCAAGGAGCGAGACCCCGATGTGATTCGCTTCAGGTTGACTCGGCGCACCCGCCGCGATGGCGGCCGCAGGTGAATCCCCTGGCCCCTCCCTGCCGTGCCCTGAGCGGTGGCTGGAGAGCGGCAGCCGGTGAACCGAGCGGAGCGAGGATGGGTGACAGCCGGGGCCGATCGACGGGAGGCACCGTTCGATACGCGGTCGGCGATCGGGGCGACGCCAGGAAGTGCCTCGGATAGACGTCTCGGCGCCCGTGGGAGATGACTCCCCGGTCGAGGTGGTCATGCAGGACCGAGGGATCCCACACCGGGGGGATCCTAGTCCCCCCGGTGTGGGATGTGCAGGGTGGCGTCACCCCAGGGCCCCGCGGTGAGACGGCGCAGTGCAGCATGCTGGGCGCCAGTCTCAGCGGCGGATATTCGTGCTCTCGCTGGGCGTCCTCGATGGCGGCGCACTGGGCAAGACGAGTTGCGCGGGTCGTGCTGCCATGAGCTACATTGGGCTGGGTGTCACACCGCTGTTCTAGCCTCCGAGGGGGAAGCGTGGAGAGTCTGCAGCTGTTCCGACTGAAGGTCTTTCCGTCAATGCACAATCAGCATCTGACCAAGAGCGAGCTATTGCGCCAGCGGATCGAGGCTACTCCCACGGCCGAACTCCGCAGTGGGTACCAATGGCACATTGGCAATATCGAAGAGGTCGATGAGTGCTCGGTCTACTTCCGAGTTGGACGAACGACCAAGACCACTCTCGAGCGATTCAAGGATGGCCGGTTCGTTGATACCGAGGTGGAGGCTGCGCCGTCGACCGGAGTCCTCCTGGACTTCGAGCTCGAGCTGTGTGCGATAGCCGCGAAGTCGAAGCTGGCGCCTACCGTCATGGGCATCGCCGAGAAGCTGAACAGATTGCTCAACGAAGGCGATCCTGCGCCCGAGTACCCAATCGAGTTCGAGATTGGCGACCTGAAGAACCCGCGAGGGCTGATCGAGAGTCTCGAGAGGGCGTACCAGATCGAGTCCTTCTGGCTGACGGTGACGAGACCGAACCTCTTTGACACCGAGAAAGACTTCATCGAACCCACTGAGCACACCGTCGAGGCAATCCGCGCGGAGAAGGCAAAGACCACTTTTAGCGGTACGGACATGGACAAGGACAAGACGGCGGACCTTGCGAGGTCGGTGGGGGCGTCAGGCGATGACGCCGGTGCGACCGTGAGATTCTCTGAAGGCGGGCCAAGGGAGCGGGTTGCGTTTTCCAAGTCTGGGGTCATTCTGACGGCCGAGGATCTCGAAGATCTGAGAGATCGCGCACGGGCGATGAGGGAAATGCGTGAGCAGTACCTCGAGATTAGGGGTCACACGAATTAGCATGGATGATTCACGAAGGACATTCTGGAAATGGTTCTTCCTGCGCGGGGACACCGCCCCCGGCGCCACAAGGCTGTTCGACTTCTACCTGTTCGTGCACTTGGCCATTGGTTTGGTCGTGGCGACTCTCGCTGCCCCGGGTCTTGCAGCGGCCGCGACGGTCGTCCTCTTCCCGCTTGCAGGCGTGGTCATAGGGTTGGCCTTTGCCTGGGGGGCCAACTCGGTCGCGATGATGCAGACGCCGGAGGTTGAGGAACTCGGCAAGCATCGTGCGGGTGGAGTCGAGGAGTACCTGAGGGTCTTTCAACTTGCCGTGCTTGTCGTGTTGAGCGTGATTGTGGGATGGGGTCTCTGCGGGCTTGGCGTCCCTCAGGCGGCATTGGCGCCGCTGGTTGGCACGAGCGCCGGGGGCGCCGTCCGCTTCCTCGGTAGAGCGGCGATGTATGCGGCCTCAGCGCTTGCTGTGCGCACGGCGTGGGAGGTAGTGGTGGGCACGCAGGAGCTGCTCGGCTCGGCGCTGAGAATCAAGCGCGAGAATCACCAGGAGTGCGAGGTCATCGAGCAGGGTCACGACGATGAGACCTAGCACGGTACTGCTGTCTACACGACCGGGCACGTAGTCGAATCGTTGGGGGACGACTTGAGTATCTCGCAGTTGGTCGAGCTAGCTCTGAGCCAGACGGCAGAGCGTCAGGGACTTGTCGGAGAGACGATTCGTCATCCCATACCCCACGAGGCCATCGTGTTGCAGGAGACGCTCCGAACGCTGAGCAGGGACTTCGCTCAGCTGCTCCCAGATGACGCTCCCTTCAAGTGGGGTTACGGGGATCACAAGTTCGCGGCCGTCCCATGGGTAGGACAGCGTCGCCACTTCGAACCCGGTGATCCGGTAGTTGCCATGCTCTTCGCTGCTGACGGATCGTCGGCATACTTGGCGCTGCACATGAAGTCAGCCAAGTCCGGGGAAGGGATTGCGGCGTTCACGCCCGAGGAGATGTCCGCATGGGCGGAGTTCCATCGAGAAGAGGTGGGCGTCCCCCCGGGGTTCATCGCGCATATCGAGCTGGCGACCGACAAAGGACTGTCCACCGCCTATGCTGCGTCGACCATCTGCGCGATGGAGTATCCGGCAAGCGATACGTCGGCTGCGGATGAGGTCGCGGTTCATTGGGCGACGCTGCTGGCGATGCGTGAGCGAGTGCTTGAGAGTCGGCCAGATGACGACGCGGTGCGTGACTGGGCTATCGAGCGGGAAGCGGCGAAACTGCGCGGGCTCTCGTTGGCCGAGCTGCGGAAGAGGGCAGACGATACTGGCCGCAAGCGGCCGAAGAGACTGCCTGCTCACGGAACCACCTACCGGCGCAGCGCCGCGGTGGTCGCGCTGGCTAAAGCACGAGCCATGGGCGAGTGTGATCTTTGTCGGGCACCGGCACCTTTCCAGGACAAGTACGGGTTTCCCTTCCTGGAGGCGCATCACATCGTTTGGCTCAGTCGCGGTGGGCCTGACCGGGCCAGCAACGCAGTGGCGCTATGCCCCAACTGCCATCGCAAGATGCATCTGCTGTCGCTGGCCGATGACCAGGCCCTGCTCCAGCAGAGGGCGACAGCTTACGGGACAGCGGGAATCTGACCGAGGTCTGGACGGGCGGAGCACCGATGTCGGCTCGAGGTCATGGAGGCGGAATTGGCTAACGCGGGAGACTGGTCAGAGTTGTACGGTGTCCTAAGGGTTCTTGCCGACGGTCAGTTGGCTGTGAACTCCAGCACATACGCACTCACCGTTCTGAGCGTGACGAAGCCGACGAAGAACGATGTTAGGAGTTTTCGGTTCGACGGTCACGGCAACGTTCAAGTGCATGACCAGTCGGGGAAGACCGTTGCGAGGATCCCCGCCGCGGATCTCGGGAAGCACGCTGACTCTGTGAAGGCCGCGATCAAGTCCAAGACCTGTGGGACGGACCCGGCCGTTGCACGCATCTTGAGTCTGCTCCATCTCAACTCCAACGAGGTCAAGACGCCGCCCGCTTATCCCTCGGACATCGAGGTTGAGGTTCACGATCCTGGAACGGGCACGACGAACCTGCTGGGCTTCAACATCAAGTCGGAACTTGGTGGCGCTGCGACGCTGTTCAATGCATCGGGCCCCAATACAGTGTTCCTTTTCGAAGCGTATGGATTGCTGAAGACCACGAATCTCGTGTACCACGCGGTCGACAGAATCAATGAGGAGCTGACGCCCCAATTGAAGGTACAAGCCATCGAGAAGGTGGCTACCCTGAGGCCGATGGGGCTCAATGGTCCGTACTTCGAGCAGAACTTGCGTCAGGTCGACGGAGATCTGCCGGCCGTTCTGGCACACCTGACCCTGGCCTACTACCGCAGACCGCTGACGAGTGGCGGGTTCAAGACGAAGGACCTTGTCGACTACCTCGAAGTGGAGAACCCCCTCGGATTCGACCAGTCGCGCAAGCACAGGTACTACGAATATAAGATTGCCGCATTCCTGCGGGAGTCTGCCCTCGGTATGACGGCGCAGAAAGTGTGGAACGGAGGCCGTCATGTGGCTGGAACCGCGGTCGTTGAGAAGACCGGGGCGATGTCCTACTACCTTGCCAGCGACTTGGCAGCGTTCGAAAGCAAGCTGCTTGCGGCAACGCGCATTGAGACGCCGGATGTGTCCCGTGCGCAGGGCCGCTTGCCGGAACCCGTGAACACGCTGCAGGTGCTGTTTGGGCGCCCGGTACTCCCGCTGGCATTCCAGGTACGCTACTAGGCAGTTGACCCAGACCGTGCAAGCAATACTTGACTGACAGCTAGTAGCATCGAAACGGTCGCAGGGCTTTCAGGACGATACAAGGAAGCAGGGCAGAGGCAACATCCGGGGTCGCGTGTACCCGTGGGTCCGACTGCCGTCGGCACCACCGATGGTTACGTGTTCCCGGCATCCGGGGCGCCTCCCAGGCGCACGACGTCCGCTACGTAGGCCTCTGGTATCCCGTGCTCCCGGGCGCCGTGGACTATGTGTCTCAGGTAGGCTGGCGACGGGACTCCCTCGGCCACCACATGTGCTTCGCACGCGACGTAGGCGAGTGCCTCGACGATGGACCCGTCCGCTAACGTGACATTCACGACGGAGCGATAGTAGTGACCCGAGGGGAGACCTTCTCGCTTGTCTAGCTCACTCAGTTCCGGGTCCGTGCAAGTGTAGACGACTCCCCAGACGAGATCACCGGGGGAGGCCACGATGTTGGCGTAGACACCCCCCAACTGTGCGGCCTTATTGAAGGCGAGCCGATAGTCGCTGAGCCGACCGATAGTCGCTTCGGCAGTCCTGGAAATGCGTTCTGTGAGTCGCGCGGGGTCCATGTTGCTACCGTAGGCGAAGTAGAGGTGATCTCCCATTCCGAGCCCCCGATGATCACGCTACCGTCTGCCGTGTTGCGTATGAACAGCGCCATTTCAGTCTTGCCACTTGCCCCGCCCGCGAGACACTACTTGGCCAACTCATCGAGCGCCAGGGGGTGGCGTTCCACAACGTTCAGATTCCGATCAAGTCGCCCGTCCCTGGATTGCCACGCGACTTCGATTTGCCTGTTCAGTTCCGCCTTCATCTGAGCACTGGCCTTCAGGCGCTCCACGTGTTGCGGTTGTCTGAGGTTCCACAGACGGTCGAACGGCCCCTGAAGCGCCAGGTCACCAGTCTCGATGCGTTCGATGAGCCCGTCGATAGCAAGCAAGAGGTCGTCGGCAAGTTGTGGGCAGTTGACTATCAGGTAGACCGCGTACGGCTCATTCGGCACCGGATACACAAGCATGTTCTGAGAACGTTCGAGCTTGCGATCGTGGTTCGTCGATAGCCACCAGACCTGGCGAGGCTCCTTGGCTGGATCAGGAGGGCTTTCCATGTAGTTGAACGGACGAAACTGATGAATCGTGCCATGTCGCCACATGGCATAGACAAGCTCCGCTATGGGGCCGTATCGCTCGGGGAAGTAGTCGCGCATGAACCGCGTAGCCGACTGGCTGGAAGGCTCTCCGTAGGCCAGATAGCCAAGATGATCCACGTAGGCGAAGACCTGACGCGGAATGCTGAAGTGTCCGTGATTGTCCTGGTGCCGACGGGCGTGGTATCGCGCAACCGCGACGATGTCCGACATTGCGGACCCACGGACCTGGTCGCGCAGGTAGTTCAAGAAGTACTGTTTCGCACCGATCTCCATCGTGTTCGCCTCACTCGTCCGGTATGGGCCGCGGCTGGTGTGGCTCCAGATGCGCCAGAGCGGCGCTCACACGCTGTGCAGTATGGCGGTGAACTCCGGGCGAAGTCGTCCGTAGTAGTCGAAGAACTTGAGTGCCTGCTCACCGTATATCTCATCGAAGTCATCGAGCTCCTCAGGAAGGCACTTCCGAAGCGGCGACTTGATCACGAAACGATTCGCCCTTGCGCTCAAGTCGCCGATGAGGTCGGAACGACCAGACAAGAGATCGCGGAGCGGCGACACCAACTCGGAGGCGGCGCCAGTCACCCAGATGTAGAGGGACGCGAAGCCGTCTGTCCCGAAGAGCGCCTCTGGGGTGAAGGACTCGAGTCCGATCCACAGAGCGTACTCGTCGTGTAATCTCCACTCGCTGTGGGCGATATACACCTGCGAATCCTGATATCGCACGAAGTCCCACTGGCTATCCCACCATTCCAGGTTCGCAAGGCGCTTCTCCAGGGAGAACAGATAGCCACGGAGTTCTGCCGCAAGGTCGGCCTCCGACTCGTGGATCTCCTTCACGATGTCCCAGTTCCCGACAAGCAACCGACTCGCGTCCGAGAAGTGTGCGTTCATGCGGTGCTCCATTTCCTGTACTGATCGACGAGGTCCTCCACGAAGTACTTCGTCTTCGCTGGTAGGCTCGAGGAGAGTTCATCCAGGTCGCGAGCAAGCCGTGCATACGAGACGCATTGCCACGGGTCTGGTTCGCCGCTTGTCGGAGGTCGTCCACTTGGTGTGAGGAACACAGGGAACATCCTGTCGCGAGGCACCCGGACGACCCCGCCGAACCTCACCATGTCCGCAAACTCCCTGTCGACCTGCCGGGGACCTTCTGCCGCGAAGACCTTGTTCTCAATGTAGAGGACGAAGGTCGCCGGCTTGTAGACGAGGATGTCGATGATTGAGTCGTTGCCAGCGAACTCGGTTCGGACGCGGGAGCCAACGAAGTCTTCACTAAGCAGTGCGTGAATCCCGGATGCCGCAAGGAATGTCCTCAGGAACAGCGGTCCGCAACCGTGCGAGCCGTGGGGTGTGAGTAGCCATGCCAATATGCTGCTGTGCTTCACCTCGTCGCTGCCGACGCCAACGAGGTCGAGCATGTTGAACCGCTGCTCCCCTACGGGCGAGGCGAGTTGCCGACGGAACTCCTCAAGGAATGCGGCGACTGCCGCCGTCTTCCCACTTCGGCGCTCGTTCGCGAGGCTCCTGAAGCGGGAGAGGAATGTGGCCATGAGGTCCACGCGTTCAGAAGCCACGGTCACTCCGCTCCGTCCGCCGAACTGCATTCAGACGGCCTGAATGATACGCGATCGGGTTGCGCAGACTGGGTACGACGGCCACGAGAAGCGCTTGGCAGAAGGCCCGGCATCTGTGAGGCAGATCGTGGCGGACATCGGAGGTAGGGGGCGCCCGTGCTAAGACAACGCGTCCTCGATAGAGCCGTCGGGGCATACCCAGCTTGTAAGCATTTT
>CAZNMO010000195.1:0-8579 GCA_964574195.1 uncultured Clostridiaceae bacterium
CCAGGGACTTCAGTGGATGATTGCAGATATGGTTGTAAGAGTGGAAGCGGCAAGACTGCTTGTATATAATGCAGCCGACAAAAAGGACAAGAAGCTGCCCTTCTCGGCAGAAGCTGCAATGGCAAAGCTGTATGCAGCAGAGACTGCTATGGAGGTCACCACAAAAGCTGTGCAGATATTCGGCGGCTATGGTTATACAAGGGATTATCCGGTAGAAAGAATGATGAGAGATGCAAAAATAACAGAAATATATGAAGGTACTTCGCAGGTTCAGAAGATGGTTATTGCAGCGAAGGCACTTAAGTAATTTGTAGGAGGTGCGGCAATGAAGATAATAGTATGTATCAAGCAGGTTCCGGATACCAACGAGGTCAAACTGGATCCCAAGACCGGAACTCTTATCAGAGATGGGGTTCCAAGCATAATAAATCATGATGACATGAATGCTCTTGAAGAAGCACTCATTCTTAAGGATAAGTATAAGGATGTTGAAATAACAGTGCTCACAATGGGCCCTCCACAGGCAGACGTCGCTTTGAGGGAAGCTCTCGCCATGGGCGCAGACAGGGCAATACTGGTATGCGACAGGGCAGTGGCAGGCTCCGATACCTGGGCAACTTCAAATACTCTCACCGCAGCGATCAAAAAGTTCGGACACTATGACTTGATATTCTGCGGAAGACAGGCAATAGACGGAGATACCGCACAGGTTGGCCCTCAGATAGCCGAAAAGCTTGACCTTCCCCAGGTCACTTATGTTCAGAAACTGGAGATCAATGGTGATACAGTCACAGCTCAAAGGGCTATGGAAGACGGCTATGAGGTAATTGAAGTAAAAATGCCCTGCCTGCTCACAGCTATAAAAGAGCTGAATGAGCCAAGGTATGCAAGCGTAAAGGGAATATTCAATGCATACAGGGAAAAGACTGTTGAAATGTGGTCTGCAAAGGATATAGAAGTAGATCCTGAGATAATAGGGCTTAATGGCTCACCCACAAATGTAAGGAAAACCTTCACCCCTGCTCCCAAGGGCAAGGGCGTTATGCTCGTAGGCTGTGACAAGGATACAGTTTATGATCTTTTCTCAAGGCTTAGAGAAAAATATATAATATAAGATTGGAGGGCTAAAAATGGGTGTAAGAATATTAACCGAAAAATGTATTGGCTGCAAGCTTTGTATAAAATCCTGTCCCTTCAATGCAATTGAAATTAAGGACGGCAAAGCTGTTTTAAATGATAACTGCACAGGCTGCGGAGCCTGCGAAAGCGCCTGCAAATTCAAGGCTATCCAGGTTGACAAGGTAGAGAAAAAAGTAGAGAAGGACCTGTCCGCTTATAAGGGTGTATGGGTATTTGCAGAGCAGAGAAACGGGAAACAGATGTCCACGGCTTTTGAGCTTCTTGGAGAGGGCAGAAAGCTGGCTGACAAGCTGGGAACAGAGCTGTATGCACTACTCCTGGGAAGCAATGTAGAAGGACTGGCGAAGGATCTTATCCTTCATGGTGCAGACAGGGTCATATTGGCCGACCATCCTGAACTGAAGCTCTATACGACAGATGCCTATACAAAGGTCATAGTAGATCTGGTAAACGACAAGAAGCCGGAAATAGTTCTCATAGGGGCTACAAACATAGGAAGAGATCTGGGCCCAAGAGTTGCCGCAAGACTTGATACAGGACTCACGGCTGACTGCACAAAGCTGGATATAGATGAGGAGCAGAGGATCCTTTTACAAACAAGACCTGCGTTCGGTGGAAACATCATGGCTACCATCATAACACCAAAGCACAGGCCGCAGATGTCCACAGTAAGGCCGGGAGTTATGAAGAAGCTGGCTCCTGATGCAGCAAGGACAGGTATAGTTGAAAAGGTTGATGTACAGCTTGACAAGAAGGATATAAGGACGTTGGTCAAGGAAATAGTCAAGTCAACAAAGCAGGCTGTAAATCTTATAGAGGCTGAATTTATTGTCTCCGGAGGAAGAGGCCTTGGAGGTCCGGAGGGTTTCAAACTGATCGAAGAGCTGGCAAATGCTCTGGGCGGTGTCGTAGGTTCCTCCCGTGCGGCTGTTGACAGCGGATGGATCTCTCAGGATCATCAGGTAGGGCAGACAGGAAAGACAGTAAGGCCAAAGATATATGTTGCATGCGGAATATCAGGAGCAATACAGCATCTGGCAGGTATGCAGAGCTCCGATTGTATAATAGCAATAAACAAGAATCCAGATGCACCGATATTTGACGTGGCAGACTATGGTATCGTAGGAGACCTGTACAAGGTCATTCCGATGATGATCGATGAAATTAAGAGGATAAAAGCGGAAGAGTAATGGAAAAGCCTATAGCTTGTAAGAGCTATAGGCTTTTGTATACCTTGGAATAGGTGGAGCTGAACCAGCCGGAGCTTCTCCAGTGTTCGTTTTCGTAGGGCAGCCACTCTGCGCCGTATTTTGCCTTTGACTTCATACACCAGAAGTAGAAGCTGTTCAGGAAACGGGGTTTCAGACTGGCTTCACCGCTTAGTATCCTTGCTGTTTTTCCAGCTAGGGAAGAGTACCTGTTTTTGCAGTATTCCATCGTGAAGTATTCTTTATCCTTGTATTCGGCCGCTGTGATCCTCCCAATAGGGATCGTGCCAAGAAGGTATAGTATCAGATCAAGGAATTTCTGGGTCGGTCGTATTCCTGAACCCGCGGTGGTGATGATGCTCAATGATGGTTTGCCTATAAGCCTGAGCGTGTGAAGCCAAACAAATATCCTGTCGGCAAAGGCTTTGAATTGTGCTGAAACACCATGCACATATACCGGTGAGCCCAATATCACAAGGTCACATGCTTTTAGCTTTTGCTGTATTGACTGCAGTTCGTCCTGTACCACACATTCGCCTGCCTTGGTGCATGCCATGCACCCTTTGCAGTGTACAAGACTGCCTTCCAGCATAATGATCTCATAATCCAAGTCTGGAAAATCAGACTTCACCAGCTCCAGAAAGTTTCGGGCAAGCATTGCGGTCGTTGATTTGCTGCCTCTGGGGCTGCCAATTACTGCTATAGCTTTTTTCATTTCAAACACTCCTTATAAACATACGTGGATGTATGTAAGATATTAAAAATAAATGCCATTTATCTGGCAGATATTCCTCTGATAAATATATCAGCAAGCTTCCCGGCATATTCTTTTGCAGAGAACATATCCTTATCAAGAAGCCATAAGGTGGATACTCCTCCAAAGAGTCCTACTGCAGCCACTGCGGCAGCACGGGGGTCAAGCTCCCTGTCAAAATCCCCTGAATCCATTCCCATTTTTATAAGCTCTTCAAAATAGCTTACTGTTGAGTTGGTGCTCTTTATTTTGTATTGCATGCCTTCTTCCAGCTCAGGAACATAGGCGGTCTTGAAAAGCACCAGTTCCTGGATCCTGCGGTATTGCTCACTTTCTTCCAGCATTGATACAGCTACCATAATAAGTGATCTCAGCTTTTCGGAAGGCAGGGCGCTGCTTATCATGATGTTGTCGAATGCTTCGTTGGCCTCTCTGAATCTTTCATTTACAAGTGCGGTGTACACCTCAGGCTTGCCCCCAAAGTGGTGATAGACTGCACCTCTTGTTACTCCTGCCTCTGCGGCTATATCCTCCAGACGGGCGTTGGAATAGCCTGATTTTACGAATACCGACATTGCTGAATCCAGTATCTTCTGTCTGGTTAGTTCCGCATCATCCGCTGTTTTGCGCATCTGAATCACCTCTTTTTTATATTAACATACATGAATGTATGTGTCAATAGTGCTCAGTTATTTTAGTGTATAAGGTAAGAAATTTTTCCTAAAACGAAAAAATTTCTGCTGATACGTTATAATATTATTACAGAGAAAGTGAGGGTGAGCGTCATGAAAGTTGTAATTGCACCTGATTCCTTCAAAGGCAGCCTGACTGCCGGTGAAGTATCGAAAAATATAGCAAAGGGGATAAAAAGGGTTTTTGGCGATGCGGAGATAATCAGTGTCCCGATGGCTGACGGGGGAGAAGGCACAGTATGCTCCCTGGTGGAAAGTACAAATGGCCAAATCATACGCACAAGGGTGAAAGGTCCCCTGATGAAAGAGGTTGAAGCATTTTACGGCATATTAGGGGATGGAGCTACAGCAGTAATAGAGATGGCAGCAGCTTCGGGGCTTCCACTTCTCCGTGAGGAGGAGCGGGATCCCATGAAAACGACTACCTATGGTACAGGAGAGCTTATAAGGCATGCATTGGATAAAGGCTGCAGAAGGATAATAATAGGCATAGGCGGAAGTGCCACCAACGATGGCGGAGCTGGAATGATAGAAGCTCTGGGTGCAAGACTTCTTGATGCCGACGGCAATGAATTGGAGTACGGTGGAGGAAGCCTAGGCAAGCTGCAGGAGCTGGACCTGTCCAATATGGATAAAAGGCTCGGGGAGTGCACCATAGTGGCTGCATGTGATGTTGACAATCCACTTACGGGACCCAGGGGAGCCTCACGGGTTTTTGGACCTCAGAAGGGTGCTGACGATAAAATGGTAGAGCTGCTTGATAGCAATCTTGAGCACTATGCTGAAATTGTCCTGAAGCATACGGGGATCTCAATAAAGGATCGTCCCGGAGCAGGTGCGGCAGGAGGCCTTGGCGGAGGTTTGATGGCTTTTCTGGGCGCAGAGCTCAGGAGGGGCGTGGATATTGTTATTGAGGCTGCAAGGCTGGAAGAAAAACTGGCCGGAGCAGACCTTGCGATAACAGGTGAAGGAAGGATGGATTACCAGACCCAGTTCGGAAAGACCCCTTTTGGAGTGGCACAGACTGCCAGGAAGCACGGAATACCTGTAGTGGCAATTGTGGGCAGTGTGGGGCATAATGCGGAGGTGTTGTATGATATGGGTTTCAGCGGTATACTCTCTATCATCAACAGGCCGATGACCCTGGAGGAGGCTTTGGCAGAAAGCCCTCAGCTGCTTCAGAAGGCTGCAGAAAATGTAATGAGGATGTACAAGGTTTTTCAGACGCAATAATAAATATATGATATGGAGGACGCCCAATTGGATAATAATTTTTCTTCAAAAGCACTGGAGGTCAATCTTGCACAGACCCGTGACGCTGAGATAGACATCCCTGAGGAGCAGCGGTGGTTCGGGGAGCTGTCAAAGTCCTACTGGGGTATATACAAGAGGACTCAGGAGTTTATAAGAGAGCTTAACCATCAGTACATAAACTATCAATATGTAATAGAAAACCTTCATAATATAAGCCTGACGGATCTTTGGTTCTACAATTCGCTGGAGGACTCTGAAAAAGCCCTTTCTGTGCTGATGAATATTTTCAGAAAGCTTTTTGCTGCGAATCTGAAGGAAAGCCAGCGGGAATTGTTAATAACCACTCTTATCAAGTTTATTGACCGCCTGGCAAAGGAAGGGGATTTCCCCAAGCCGATAATCCATCAGTGCCTGGAAATAATCAAGTCGGATATGAAAGGCAACGAGCTTTTATATGTACGTAACTCGGGATATTTCAAGACATATCTGAACAAGGTGGCGGAGCTTCCGGAGTTTAAAGATAATGTAATGGAAATGACAGTCAAGCTGCTGGAGAAGTGCTACGATTATTGGGAAAGCACCACTATGGTGGAGAAATGGTTTGCTGAAAAACGGTCACTTTTTCATCCTGAAAGCAATGAAAAGATAAAGCTGATAGGGAAACCGTTCTTTGATGGGCTCAGGTCCCAGCTGTCTGCCGCTTCACAATGGAGCCAGCTGGTAGAAATGCTGTTTTTCAATGATATATCCAATTATTACAGGAGGTTCAGTGAACAATTCGGAACTTCCCTTGAAAAGATATACTACCTGTTTTATCTGCTGCATCTTCCAGGCATGTCCCTGCTTAACAACCATCTGCTGTATGATATGAACAGGCTGCTGAGGAATGTATTGAAGGAGTTGGATGAGAATGATACGGCCACCTTCCTGACAAACATAATAGCTATTTTCGAAGAATTGAAGGAACAGCATGCCGGAACAGTATTGGACTGCATACAGACACTGGGTAAGGAAGTAATAGATACCGGAAACAACAAGATCATTTCATATTTTGTGAGCAGCCTGATAAAATTTGGCTTCATCCATCCCGGGGAGCTGGCTGTCAATAATGACTGGCAGATACAGGTGGATACCAATCATGTCAAGAACATCAGGGTATGGCTTGAATTGGTCGAGCATTCTCCCGATGTGATGAAGGACTTGCTGGCAGCCCTCATTGTGAACTTGAAGCTGGGCGGGATATTTATATCGGATACAGACCTTTTCCAGAGGGATGTTACAAAGCTTCTCAACTCTAATATTGCTCCTGTTTACAAGCAGATGAAGCAGCTGGCCAGGATATTCCCGGTTTATTTCAGGGAGATAGGAGCAGAAGGGAAGCTGAGGGAAGTTACTACTGCCGTTGATGAATTGTCCAGGAGAAAGGACCGGCTGATACATTTCCTCAGAAAGCAGATCCATACAGAAAGCAACAACACCCATATAGAGCTTACAAGCAGGATAGTGCAATATTGGTATGATGGGAATGTACAGCCTCTTCTCAGAATAGTACCCGAAGATGTAATAGAACAGCTGGACACAAGCAGTGAATGGTATGTAGACGTTCACAATATCCTGTCTGAGCTTTGCACAAAACAGGACGCAACTCCGGGAGAATTGCTGCTCATGGAAACTGAGGAGCTTGAGCAGGCTTTATCACTCATTCCGACAGGTAACAGCAGGGATAGGAAGCGGCTGAATTATATATTTCAATTGTACTCACTGCTGTTGGAGAAGTATTCCCTGGAATCTGAGGATATAGTCTCCATGCTGAAAAGCTACAGGTTCTTCAGTAACAAGGATATAGAAGGGCTGAAGGAAGGCCTGGACAGCAATGACACCGCAGCAAGCATTAGCCAGGTATTCAAGCTTATGAAACATCTGAAAAATACAAATTATGACCCCAAAAACAGTGAGGCCTAGTAGAACATATATAATAATCGCCATAATGACATAGGAATACCATCCATGTATGGACAGTATATTGAACCGAAGTTTGAAGCATTGGGACTGATGTTCAGGTTGGAGAGGGCTGCTTCCAAGCTTATGACTGAACTGCTGCAGTCTGTTAATCTTGAGTATATCTCTGCCAGGACCTTCAGGCATATATATGACATTCTGGGTCTCTTTAAAGTGGGACTTGAACTGGACGGTATATACAATCAGGGTTTCAACTCCAATTATGAAATGTTCAAATACGGTCTTACCTCCCCAAGCTTTTCACTGGATCAGTATATAAACATATTCCAGTTCATGGCACAGAATATAAAGCAGATAATCAGCGAGTATTTTCTTGATGTATATGAAGAGCCGCTTAAGGAAATAATCCCGCAGGTATTCACACAGGGCAAGTCATTGACTGATCAGGGCAACAAGCAGCTCCACCATATGGAGTCTGAGAAATTCTTGAGGGAAATATTGTCCTCTGCATTCCTGGTACAGGACCTTGATAACTTCATAACCAATATAATAGGAACGCTTCGGAGTATGATTGATAATTATCCCGAGGAGTTCATAAATAATATGATGACCTACGATCCGGATCTATGCATAAGTCCTCTGTACAAGGAGACGGTACAGATGGATAATCCGGTTTTCCTGGGAGCAAAGGCTTATTTCCTGAAAAAGATGATATCTTATGATTTTCCGATCCCCCCTGGATTTGTGCTTACAACAGAAGTATTCAGGCACAACAGTACTGTGACAAGTCACCCATATATGGAACAGGAGCTAGACCAGCTGGTGCTGAATCATATATGGGAAACTGAAAAGCTGACAAGGCAGCAGTTTGGAAACCCCAGGAATCCATTGCTTTTTTCCGTAAGGTCAGGGACTGCAATTTCTATGCCTGGAGCAATGAGGACCTTTCTCAATGTAGGAATGAATGATGAGATAGCTGAAACCTTTAGCAGGAAGCCTGATCACGGATGGACAGCATGGGACTGTTACAGAAGGTTCATCCAAAGCTGGGGCATGGCCTACGGAATAGACAGGGATATATTTGACAGCCTCATACTGGAATATAAGGAGAGGTACGGAGTAGACCAGAAGGTGATGTTTACCCCCGAACAGATGAGGAATATTGCCTATGCCTATAAGGAAGTATTGGGAGACTACGGTATCAGGATCGAAAAGGATCCCTTCAGGCAGCTTAAGCAGGCAATACTCAACGTTATAGATTCCTGGTCCTCACAGAGAGCGATATATTACAGGGAACACCTTCAGATAGCTGATGAATGGGGTACTGCCGTCATAGTCCAGAAGATGGCACTGGGCAACCTGTCAAATTCCTCTGGAACCGGGGTGGTATTTACAAACAGCCCGCTTAATGACAAGGCCGGCATAAACCTCTATGGCGACTTCACACTGTGCAGCCAGGGAGAGGATATTGTGTCCGGACTGGTTCACACCCTTCCCATTTCGGAGAATCAGCGCCGGGAGTTTTACAGTGACTGCAGCATGTCGGTGACACCTCCCCCCTGAGGAGACCCG
>CAZNMO010000196.1:0-1334 GCA_964574195.1 uncultured Clostridiaceae bacterium
CCACAAGCCTTCTTGCTTTATTCACCCGCTCTGAGTATTCTTTGGAAAACTCAAGCTTAATGCCATCTCTCGCGACCGCAACAAACTCATCCAATGTAATATCCGGGCCTAATACTAATTTTCTCTCCATTTTTCATCCTCCAATTTGTTTTGCACTCACAATGTATTTCTTCCAATCCTGCAAAACACTTTCCTGAAACTCATCCTTCATAAGCGGCAGTATAGTGAAACTACCATAAAGGCAATTTCACCGTACTGAGCCTAAACAATCTATTCTACTATATCATCAAACATAAACGCTTTAATTGTTGCTACGACCTGTAGTACAAACACAAATAGGACAAAGCTGCCTCCTAGTGCGGCCAGATATTTGACACCGTCTACCCCCTGCTCACCACCTGCATAGGCGACCATGAAGAAGGCTATCAAACCTATGGATAAACCCCATAAAAGCTTCTGCCAGGTTGCCGGCTCCTCATCAAACTCTATGTTCTTTGTGCATACCGATGCAATTGTCCTTGTCATGGAGTCAGCGCAGGTTGAGAATGACAATATAAGTGTCAGCATAAGGAGAGGTATGAAAACTATCCCTAAAGGCAGATTGCCAAGAAAAGCCCACAGCCCTGCTACGGCACCGCTTTCGTTTATAGTTTTTATCAGATCTATGGAACCGTCCAGCTGCCATTTTACTGCTGTGGCTCCGAATACACCAAACCAAATAATACTGAAGACAGAAGGCATTATCCAGTTTACTGTCATAAACTCTCTCATAGTCCTTCCGTAGGAAATAACTGCCAGGAAAATGCCCATAAGCGGCGCATATGCGATCCATATTGCCCAATCATACATCGTCCACCACATGACCAGGGCTTCTCCACCGATATCTATTGGATCAAGGCCCCAAACCCAAAAGTTCTGCAGCCAATAAGCCATGCCTGCTGTAGATGCCCTCAATATGTAAATTGTAGGCCCGACGATAGTTACAACCGCCAAAAGTATGTAGTATATTTTTGCATTAACATTGGCAAACCATTTTATGCCTTTATCCAATCCCAGCAGTGAAGATATGGTATAAGTAGCAATGATAACCAGTGCAAGCACTCCCCATACGACAGGACCCTGGGCTATGCCGTAAGCTTCCTGAAGTCCTGCTCCTACAAGTGTCAGTCCTGCACCGAGCGAAGAAGACAAACCAAGTGCAATGGCCAGTAGCGATAGTGTATCAACTACGTCCGCCCAGATTCCTTGTGTAACTTTGTCCCCGAATAATGGTATCAAGGAACTGGTTACAGAAAGGGGCTTCTTTTTGTTGAAGTACATATAAGCTATCAAAG
>CAZNMO010000196.1:1344-8425 GCA_964574195.1 uncultured Clostridiaceae bacterium
TTGAATACATTGCATAGGGTACAAAGGTCCAATTGTAGAAGCAACGAGCAAGAGCGTATATTGCAGCCATCGGTGTGTTTGGAGCAACACCTGTGAATTCCATTTCACCATATATATTACCAAGATATATCAGCGGCTCGTTAACACCATAGGTTACAATACCTGTAGCTATTCCTCCGGTAAGCGCCATTGCGAACCATACCATAAACGGATACTTTGCCTTTGCCTCCTTACCTCCGAAACGAATATTGCCCAGCTTTGAAAAGGTCAAATAAGTAACTGCAAACAATGCGACAATGGAGATGATCTGGTAAAGCCACCCAAAAGTCCTGAGTGAGTAAGTAAAGCCTGCTGATGCTATCTCAGTAAGCATGCCGTTGTTGACAAACCCCAGCAGTGCAGCACCGGCTACTATGATAATTGACGGCCAAAATACACCTCCTCTAATACTTTTTTTCTTTGCTTCCTGTGTTTCCGTCTTTAAAGCCTGCATAATTCCACCTCCGCTTAGTTTTGATACGAAATCTTGCATGATGACATAATAAACATTAATAGATTTCTCACTTATATAAAGCAAAGTGCGTGCCAAACCCCAGAATTCATAAAACATAAAATATTCAAGCAATTTCAGTCGCTTTCCGGTCATGTATTTTTATTCCAATATGAATATAGTGCAAAATTATTTTGCGCTCATCCAAAACAGTCAATAATAAGAGCAAAATGGTTTTGCAGTGTGCAAAATCATTTTGCTCTTATTTCAGTTTTTTCTATTTTTAATTTCCTTATTTTATACTGCAGGCTTTGCCGGCTCATTCCCAAAGCTTTGGCACTTCGCGTTATATTCCACTCATTTTTCTCAAGAACCTGCTCAAGTAGTACACTCTCATAAGCATCCAACTGCCCGCCGAAGCTTTTGTCTTCCTGTCTTAAATCCATGGGCTCCACATGTCTTATCGCCCTTGCCGAGCTGCCTGTTTCCTTGATATAATCCGGAAAATTATCATATCCAAGTGAGTTGTTTCCTTCATAAGCCATGTTAAAGGCATATTCCACAGAGTTTTGAAGCTCTCTTACATTTCCAGGCCATTCAGCATTGACCAGAAGGTTCATTGCCTCATCATCGATATCCATTGGCTGCCGGTTGTATTTTTTACACAGCTCGTTGACAAAGTGCCTTACAAGTACCGGTATATCTTCTCTTCTTTCATGAAGAGGTGCAATACGGAGCTTGACAGTAGATATCCTGTAATAAAAGTCCTTCCTTATCCTTTGCTTTTGTATCAGTTGATCCATATTTTCATTGGTCGCTGTTATCAGGCGGATATCACATTCAATATAACGACCGCCTCCGACTCTTTGTATCCTCTTTTCCTGCAATGCCCGGAGCAGTTTTGCCTGCATTTCCAGGCTTATGGAGTTCACTTCATCCAGAAATACCGTACCCCCGTCCGCCATTTCAAAAATACCCGGCTTTGCCAAACTGCCTGTAAAAGCGCCTTTTTCTGTGCCGAAAAAAATGCTTTCCGCAAGATTTTCAGGAATCGCACTGCAGTTGATATCAATAAATGGCTTATTCCTTCTTGTGCTATATGAATGTATGCTTTGTGCAAACAGCTCCTTCCCCGTACCGGTGTCCCCTTCAATAAGTATGCTGGAATCCATCAGAGACACCTTTTTAGCAAAATGTATCGCTTCTTTCATCTTCTCTGATTGGAAAATAATACTTTCAAAGCTGTACAGCCTTGACCGGCTCTTTGCTGTACTGCTTTTCATATAGCCTTCCAGGCTTATCATTCTGTTTCTTAACTGCTCCGCCAAAGCCATATCGCTTTCAAAGGCAATTACCCCTCCGACCTTCCCTTTAATAAATGCCGGGTAAGCTGAATTTATTGTAGTAAGCATTTTTCCATCCTTGACCTTAAAACGGTCACAGCGGTTTTCCACCTTGTCCTGTGTCCTGAGTGCCGTCAGCACAGAGCTGTATTCATCACGGGAGTTATAATCATAAATATCCAAAATGTGCTTATGGGTAAAGTCTTCCTTTCTATAGCACTCCAATCTTTCACTTGCAGAATTCCCATATAGAAAATATCCGTTTCTGTCAAAAATCTGGATTCCTTCGGCTGTATGATCCAATGCATGCTCATATAAGTAAGCAAGCATACTGCTGCTGCTCAAAAACACCATATGCTCCCCGTTATTGCTAATGCTTTGGTATTTATAAAGTCTGCCGCAGAACTCCATAAAACCTTCCTCTTCCATCTCAACGCAACCAAAAATGAATTCCATGCTTTTGCCAAGCAATTGAGCAGTATCAACATCATTGCCAATACCTGTATTCTTGTTTACAATCCTCAGCTCTTTCAGTGCTTTGTCACTACCAAAGCTCATCATCACATCAAATATAGCCATAAAATACCTCTCACGATCGTAGCATTCACACTATAAACATGTTGTTCAGGACCATACGGGTCAATTAACTGTATTATATACCATTCTTGATCGTTCAACAATATTTACCCTACTTCAGCCGTTGTTCCAATTCCCTTATCCGCTTTTCCAATGCTCTGATCTCATCCTCCAGCGGGTCCGGTATGTCGGTATGATTAAGATCGACATAGGACTCCTCTATCCCTTCCCGTCCAACTACATGGGCAGGAACACCTACTGCAGTGCTGTTGGGAGGCACGCACCTCACCACTACTGCGCCGGCTCCTATTTTTGCATTGTGGCCTACTGTAATTGGTCCGAGGATCTTCGCTCCTGAGCCTATAGTTACATTATGTCCTATGGTTGGATGCCTCTTTCCCTTGTCTTTGCCTGTTCCGCCAAGAGTAACCCCCTGATAAAGCGTCACGTCATCCCCTAGTTCCGCAGTCTCACCTATCACTATCCCTGACCCGTGATCGATAAAAAGCCTTTTACCTATAACAGCTCCCGGATGTATCTCTATACCGGTAAAAAACCTGCTGATCTGCGAGAGCAGTCTGGAAAGCACAAACCTCCTTTTGAGGTAAAGCCAATGTGCCAGCCTATGGAAAATAACTGCATAAAGCCCCGGATAGCACAATATGACCTCCAGATAGCTTTTGACTGCCGGATCTCTTTCAAAAATAGTATCCATATCTTCCTTTATTTGTTTAAACATAGTAACCATCCTTTTCATTATATAAATTGGGATTTAAAAATAAAAAACCTCTTTATACATATAAATATACGTATAAAGAGGCATATTCTGCGATTCCACTCTTTTATCACTCATCCAGGATACAAACATATCCCTGCACTATAACGGGTGCTCCCGTTTTCTCCTACTGAGCCTTGATCAAGGCAGTTTCGGTCAAAAGCTCCTGGACGCACTTTCGATACATATCCCTGAGGCCGCTTCCAGCTACCGATATTACCGGTGCAGCCCCTCTCTGAAGAGATATAAAAGCATCTACACTTTCCATTCAAAGCCCTTGTCTTAATTCCTAGTGTTTTACTATGATATAATATTAGTTTATAATCTATAATATGTCAAGATTTATTTTTGTTACTATTCAACAATCAGAATATTGCCAGGATCATAAGGGATTATCCTATAATCCAGCTCTTCCTTTTCAAGGCTTTCCATAAATGAAATCAACTCACCCAGGCCTTTGGGATAGACATTGGACATCTCGTCCTTGAGATTGTATATTATCTCATAGGCCTTCCTGCTCTGAAACTCCTCCAGCAGCTCCAGCTTCTCAGCCAATCCGTATATCTGATGTAATAATTCAATATTCCTTCTGTCTATTGCATAATCAGCGAAAAAACTAAAGGCAAGGGCTGATATGCTTTTTTCTTCTTCATCACTGCTTCTTCTCACTACATCCATTGTAATATCTATATTGTCCATAATATGAGCACAGCCGCTTTTTTCAGCGATCTCTCTCAAACCGTCAAGGGCCTCATTTATCATTTTCATTCTCCTCCCTATTCAAATTAAATCCATATGCACTTTTTAGGTATGTATATATTTTTTTCAAAATCAGAAATTACTATGCCCTATATAAAAATACATTAAATTATAGAATTTCAATAAATTGTTAATGCAATCCATCATTTACATCCATTTACATTTATGATAATATATATGTAAAGGCATTTTGCAATTTCACTGCAAGGTGCCTTGTTGTATTTTTTTACCATTTCCCATTTAATGTAATAAAAGGAGGTGACAAAGTGTCCGCAATAGTAATTTCCAGAAGTATTTTTGAATTGCTGGTACGGCATTTGACTATTATTGAGGATGAAAAGCTGTATGTGCTGGAAAGGTATTATCCGTCGCTGACCGCTGAAAGACAAAGCTTTCAGGAAATCATGGATTCATATATCAAAGAGCTTGAAACCTTGATATGCAGCCAGGCGAAGGTAGAAGAGTCAGAGGACTATACATGTCCTTTTGTTATAATAGGAAGCCGTATGTCTATAAAGGATGAAAACACTGATTTGGTTGAAGATATACAGATCATTTCGCCTTTCCTGGGTGAAGCAGATCTCAGTATGGACATTGCCTCTTATCTCTCACCCATGGGTAGAGCATTCCTGCTGAGAAAAGTAAATGATAGTGTTAAGGTAGAAACTCCTATGGGAATACTGAATTATACTATCAAAGCTATAGAACTTCCGAGAGACCTTCAATAGTTTTACGATAAAAAGGGCTGATGCGAAATATACTGGTTCCGCATCAGTCCTGTTTGTTAAAATAGCCTAGAAATATATATCCGATAGCTCCGTTGCAACGGATTGTATGATCCTTTTTCCGAATGTATCCTGCCTGTCCATATCCTCAGGACTTGTCCTCACTTTTTTTGAAGGTATCAACAGAGTAAATACGCTTCCCTCGCCGGTTTCGCTGGTAAGGAATATTTCCCCTTCCAGGACATCTGTAAGCAGCTTTGTAAGGTGAAGCCCCACTCCACTGCCCTCAGCAGGCCTTGTAAGCGAGCTGTCGATTTGTCCAAACCGTTTGAAAATCTCATTCTGATTTTCCTTAGGTATTCCTATCCCCTGATCCTTGACCCTTATACATACCATCCTTCTGTCCTTATGTATCTTAGTTGTCAGCTCAACAGTGATATGCTTCCCCCTGGGAGTGTATTTAATTGCGTTGGATAGAAGGTTAAGCAATATCCTTCCAAGCTTCTCATCATCAACGCCAATTATTTTTTCCTGCAGCTTGGTAACAAAGTTCACTTCCAGATCCTTTTCCCTAGCATAAACAGCGACCGATTCAGTTATAGCTTTTACCAGGTGTACTATATCAATATTCCTTTTCTTTATCTTCAGTTGTCCTGCGTTTATCCTTGTGATGTCCAGCATATTATCGACAAGTCTTATTTGCCGGTTCACATTCTGCTTTACTTTTCCTATCAACAATGCAGCCTTGTCCGGTATCTGCCCCGCATATATGTACTCTAGAGTCTGTACCGCAGCATTGATAACCGTCAAGGGTGTCTTGAACTCATGGGACATCAGGTAAAGAAACTCATCCTTCAACTTGATGACCTGCTCCATCTCTTTTCGTTTCTTTACCTCAGAGGTTATATCCGCACCCGAGATCAGTATTTCGTCAACTTCGCCTTCAATATTCAGGATAGGCTGGAGTATCGTGTTGTAATATACAGTATCCTTGCCGCTTTTAACCTTTATGTTTTCATGTACTGCCTCAAGTTTTCTCTCCCTTAGTCTTTCAAATAAGCCGGAATCAATTATCTCATCAGGAACGTAGAAGATATCACTGTACTTTTTTCCAACGACCTCGTCAATAGACAAGGATTCGGTAAGGCCGAAATACTTCTTCAATATGGATACAGCGCTTTTGTTTATAGTTCTGACACTGAAATCTGAAGCCGCGAGAGATATTATTGGAAGTTGTAGAGTATTGAACATTTTATGCAGGTAATCCCTCTGCGACTCGACAAAGCCCTGATATTTTATTCGGTCAGTTATATCCCATCCGCAGACGATTACCATAACAACATCCTTGTTGGTACCAAATACGGGTGTAGCATTTATAACATAATGCTTTGTCACACCAGGCATTTTCATGGTCATTCGTTCATTCTCAACAACTTCTCCTCTCAACGCCCTGGGTACCGACATATCCTCAAGCTTTATTTCCTTTCCATCGCCATCGTAATACATGCCTGGGGCATAGGTATCCATAATATTTCCCATATTACCAAATGGCATAAAGTAATTACTTACCATTTTGCTATCGCCGAAAAACTTTCCATGCTTATCAACGATCAGTAGATTAACACTTTTTGATACAGTCTCCAGGATAGTCTCCAGCTGATTCTTCTGTTCCTCGATTATCCTGTTCTTCTCAAAAAGAATTTTCCTGTACATAACAGCCTCAGTTACTTCAGCATGAGTTTGTATTATGTACTTCATATTTCCATCCTCAAAATAAGGAGTTAATGTCATATCCACATAGCGTGTACCTATTCCCGGGAACTCTATTTTCTGCTCTTTTATCGAAAGAGACATGTCTGCCTTAGACATATACTTGCAGGCTTCCATTACTTCTTCCTTTTTTATGTCGGGCATCAACTCCCAAAGTGAACGTCCCATTATCTCGGCCTTGCTACTGTATCTGTTTTTGTGATCCTGTAACAAAGCATCATTTGCTTTTAGCAGCAGCATGTCAGGAATGCTGTATAGCGAAACAGCTACACCATTGCTGCTGTTTATCTTCTCCAGCAGCGGGAATGTCTCCTCCAGCATCGCATTCTTTTTCGGCAGAAAAGTATATACACATTTATCCGATATCACCATATCTGAGTATCTTATGGTTACTTCCTTTGCATTACCGTTCCTGTCGAATATATAGCAATCCTTTTGATGCAACTGCTCCACAATCCCAATATCTATGCTGATCTTTAGAAGTTCTTTCCATACATATTGGACCTTTTTTCCAACAAAAAATCCTTCTTCGTAACCTGTCACGGAGAGAAAAAACGAATTGATCTCCTCTATCACACCTTCAGCTATCAAAATATAAGGCATGTCCATCAAGCTCTTGCTTCCAACGTTGATATTCAACATG
>CAZNMO010000197.1:0-8397 GCA_964574195.1 uncultured Clostridiaceae bacterium
ATTCTGGACAGGCAATACCGTCAACTTTCAGCCATTTGGGATAAGCAAAAACAGCTGAGTATAATATATGATTTTAGTAGTTTAAATGAATATAATGTATATTATATGCTCAGTAAAATACTAAACCCCCTCAACATACTTTAGTGGTATTATCAAAGTTGTTTACAGAGAGCAAAGGGGTTTACTTTCCGGATTAATACATTTATATTTTCATACATATCACTTTTAGGAAGATTTTCAATTTGTTCCCCGAATGTATAACAAAAAGCACTGTGAAAAATGGTTCACAGTGCTTTTTCAATATGTATTCTTAATGTAATATGTTGTAATCAAGGTCACAATACTATAAAAACTCACCTAAAGGATTTGAAGACCATTGATTTAATTTAGGCCGCAACACCATTGAAAGAAAGCAGTCAAAACAACTTTTATCTCCAATTGCAAACAGATTTATCAAGATATCCTATTCAGTTTTAGTCGCTACATTTTTATTATAGTAAATTTAAGTCAAAGAAAAAAGGCCAATTTTAACGGCCAGTGTATATTTTATTGGATATTACCAACTTCCCCCTACATTTGCACTTATAAACATTTCAAATCTTAATATTCCTTTTTCGTAATCATCGTATTTTGATTTATCAATAATCATATCTAATACAAAACACTGGTCTTCATAAACAAGTTTGCTTGTTTCTTCTGCACACATATTTGCGAATTTTATATGAAAGTCAATTACTTTTTGGTCGATATCATATGTGTTTAGTTCTTTGGTAAGTTCATTAATTATTTTCTCATATTCCTTTTCTCCCTCAAATGATTCTATTGCGCCACGTCCCTTAATTTTGTACAGTCTACCAAGATATAATTCATGCAACGAAGCTATATAACAGTAATGTACAAAACGACGTTTCCACCTTTCATTTGTTACTAATTCTTTAAATCCATTTTTGTCTCCCATCTCTTCTCCAAGTTTTTGAATTCTATCTCGGTTATTTACAACCTCTATTACTTCAGAAAACTTTGAAGAAAACCAATTTTTAAAGCATTCTACAGGATTTGAATTCCAATCATACATTCTAAAATTTGGTTCATATTTATAGTCATAGAAAGTGATTTTATTTTTTAGTCTTTTTATAATTACATCTGGATTATTGCCTTTTTTATATCCTTCATTATAGATATCGATTGCCACTAGATGGATTTTTTCACCATATTTATCAAATATTTCATTAATCATTTCCTTTTTTTTACTTGTAATAGACTTAAAATTGATTTTTTCTCCTTTTGTATACGAATCCCCAAATAGAAAAGCAAATGAATAGATTTCCATTAAGTCATCTAGAATATTTTGCTGGTTTTCTTTATTTATTTCGCTCTTAACTTGTTTGGATTCAAGAAGATTATTAAAACTAGCTTTTATTTGTTCATTTATATCTGTCATTGTTACATCCCCTATTAAAAATCAAAATTTTGTCAAAATAGTATTTTTAGTATAAAACAAATAAGGCTCCCATGCTGTCTTTCTATTTCGTTATTCCCCTGCTTATTAATGCATTATTTTGTTGGGGGATTACCCAAATTTCAATTTTACCTCGGACTTAAATCAATCCGCAGATCACATACAAGTTGCTGAACTTCATCATTCGTGTAACGTTCTGTTAGATACTGAATCAAATCCTCCTGCCGTGGCTGGCCGAATACCATTCGATAAACGGCTAACGAAGACCTTAAAGCATTCAGCTTTTGGAAGTCTTTGCTTAATTCATGAGCGTAGACATGCCTTTCAATATAGCTGCCCCCTTCAAGCGGATATATCCAATATGGAATCAGGTCTGATTCACCTGGTTCGCGGTCGGCCTCTGCCGTTCTAAACAGGATTTTCCAAGGATCATCATTTACCAAATCCATACTGGCGGCCTTTGTCGGCCTGCTTAGGAGTTCGGACAATCTAGGCATATATCTCTTGGCTAGATTCTTTCGGACCGCATGTCCCTTATAGCGGTGGACCCGTCCTTCCCGCTGCTCCAAATCTACAGGATTAGCCGGCAAATCCCAGTGGATGACGGCATGGCAGTATAAATGAAAGTCAAGTCCTTCCTGGCCGACCGAGGTTGTCGTCAAGACAAATGGCCAAAATGGCGAGTTAAATGTATCGCGCAGCTGACCCGCCCTTGTTTTATCACCGTCTTCCGCTTTTTCATCACCAAACCGCTGGGCAAAACGGGCCCTCATCCGGATTGGTTCCTCCTCAAGCGTGATCGTATTTTCCTTTACTTTAATTTCATCCACTGATAATGACGTTGCTTTAAGGGTCAACGCTTCATGAATTCTGTTCGAAATTTCCAGCTCTTGCTCCATAGTCGATACCCCTGTTTCATTTAGAAGGTGGATGTATTCATCCAAAACAGACTGCAAACAGCCATCAAAACAGTACTCCAACACTTTTCTCCAATACGGCTCTACCTTTTTCAAGCCCCGAATCAGGCTGATAAATTCAAAGACATTGAAAAAGCTTCTAAATGACCAGCCAATTTGCGCAGCCGCATCCTTTATTTGGATGCTTTTTTCAGACGGACTGTTTACCTGTCTTAACAATGACCGATAAGCACAAACTGCCGGGCTCCCTAATGCCATGTAGGATAATACTTCTGCAAGTCGAGCAGGCATTGCACCGAGCTTTAATTCCCCATTCAATAATCGGCGAATTTCATCGACATGCTCAGCCCATCTGGTTCCATCTTCATCATTTGCCGTTCCCCTTTGCCATATAGAAGCCAACTCCTGCCTAGCAAACCAATTCTTTGTTTCTTTCGGATAAAAATGAAGATCAAAAAGAATCGGCGCTACCCAATACCATGCCTGATCCTCACTATCATGAGAATGTTGGTCGATCAAAGGTAAAAGCTCCTGTATCTTTTTTTCCGCTTCACGGCGAAGTTCCTCTGCTACTGGTATCACTTTATTCTGGTCATTAAGCTGGCTTTTTTGCAGCAATCGCAAAGGATCCACTTGCCTTGCTAATGTTTCCGATGGGTAAAGAATCGTCATTACAGGCATTCCTGTCAGGCGTCCTTCAGAAAAAGCGAATTGCAATAAACCTCTCCTTTGTTTTCTTGCCTCAGCTGTATTTCCCATGTCCGGATCGTATTCTTCATGAATTCTTCGTTCTACTTCATAGCTAAGCATCGATGTAATGACCTCCGGGACAATTCTCCAGCTTGAAAAAATCAGTCGTTTTGTCGGGTTTGATACATCAGCAAAACAGCCGGATAACTGATAATAAGGGACAGCCGGCGGAAGCCATAGGCATTTCCATGACCCCGATTCAAGATAACTTTCCACAAGCTGTCGTAGACGAATATTTCTTACATCCACCTTTTCATATTGTTGGATATCCTTCTTTGATAGGAGGATCTGGGCATTCTTCGTTAAGATGGATGTCATTGACCTCTCTTTCTCAGAATCCTCCAATGCATCAGCAAAAACCTGCTTTAATTTATACTGGTCCATCATATTCAACAAATATGGCGAAGTTTTCCAGTACTCCAAGATATTGGGCTGCTCCAATTCTTCGGCTATTTGTTCGATAGTCACGTAATCGAGGACGTCTTCTGCAGTTAACGGCAATTTTTTCGGTGTGACTTGGATGAGCATCCCATTTCGGTCGCCTGATGCCCCGAGACGTTCATTTCGGGACATAACGTTCCTAAGTTCCATCTCCATTTCCTGCTTTAGCATGAGAAGTTTTTGTTTGTTGTTTTCTCCCTCCCCTGCACGATACATTTCAGAGCGGATTTCTTTTAATAAGTATTTTACACGTTCAGTCTTTTGCGGATTTTTGAATAAAGAGCCCACTGTCAGGATGAAATCCTCATAATGATCCTCATTATCCGCTTCATCATAGATCGTATACATTTTATAAGGGGTGGCAGATAGAAGCAGCATTTTAGAACCATCCGACCTTGTTGTATGGTTAAACAGCTGATTTGCCAGTTCACCCGCTTCTGTTTGTTCATCAAACAGATGTTTGAATCGTTGAAATTCATCTAAAATAATCAAGTTAGGTTTTAATGCCTCTAAACAAGTGGCAGCAAGCAGAGAACGCATTTCTCCAATTAATTGATTTTGTTTCCTTCGAAGTTCTTCGGGAATGTACGTCCGTTCTTTTGCGCGACGAAAATAACCACTTAATTCTTCGAAACGCTGCTTTAAATCCGTCCGACCTATTGCCTCTAGAAATTTTCCCTTTAGTTCCGGACTGATGGCTGCGGTATCAAATGCCGTAACCTCCCTACGGAAGTTTGCAATTGTCTTATCCCCTTGAAGCAGATTCATTGCAGCGGTGGTGTAATGAAGGTTCCAAGCATCCCGAAGGAGCCAGTACAATAATACCCGCTCTTTGCCAGTTCCGAGATTTTTCTGTAATTCTAGCGACGTTCCGGGTGTTAGTGAGATAAAGTTAATTTTGTTTTTTTGAAATTCCGATATTTCGAGGGGGAGCAATGTGCTTCGCGTCGCAAAGGAGAACTCTGATTTTCCCGAACCATCCAGCTGCAGCTTGCGAATATTTTGTCTAGCTATATCCCCATTCGAGCAAATGTACAGGATATCAATTCTTTCTTCCCGATCCCACAAATAATCGACTGTTTTGGCAATCAATCCCTTGGCCACAATCGTTTTTCCCAGGCCAACTTCATCTGCCACCAGGAATCTCCCCGAGCTGTCAGGTGCCTTGAACAGCCTATCGAAAGCGTGGTTGACGGTCTTTTGTTGAAAATCCTTTAATCCGCTTAATACTTTATGAACATCCGGCCGTTCACTTACGATTGTTTGACTTCCACTCAAGTGCTCATCCCCTTCCGCACTGCCCAGATAGGTTCCCAAATGGACTCGAATTCATCCGGAAGCAATGCGCGGCCTTCCTCTGTTTTTTTCAAATCCTCAACAAGCTTATGGATTTGATCAAGCTGTTCCGGATTTCTGGTTAACGCCTTCATCATCATTTCAAAAAGTGGAAAAGGTGTTTGTCCGTTCTCACCATGTGTTGTTGGATTTTCACTTTCGCCCTGAAGCAGCGTGTCCAAATCGGAAATGTTTAGCCCCCCATCAGCTAAAAGAAGCATTAAATAGCGTAGCAATTGTTCTTTATTTTTTAGCATACTGTAAAGAACTTGCTCTTTTCGATTCTCCGGTTCATTCTGCAGCGGAAAATTGCACAAAAAACGGACTGAGATTTCTTCCTTTCCATATGGGATTGAAATAGAAAAGGCAAAATAGGATGTAATCCCGATTGCCTCCACCGGGCCAAACCGAATACTATATTGCTCCTTATTGATTTTTAATGGCATACCCGCAAACTGTTCTTTCATGCTTAGTGGCCAGCAAGTAATCATTGCATCCTTGTGCCAGTGTAACGGCGGGATATGCAGATTGAGATAATATTTCTGATCAGGGGTTTCCTCCACGACTACATAAAAATTCTCTGATGCAATTTGGATTCGAATAGTTTCCAAGATTTTCTCCCATTTTTCCCGTTCCAGGCTGTCAGCATCAACCTCATGTTCGGTTATGCGATATTCCTGTAATAACTGGCTAAAACTGCCCTTTGTTTCAGGGCTACCGAGAAAGGCATCAATACCGCACCTGCTTTTGCGTCCCTGCAATTCTACTAAAAACTCGACATTTTTTTCAAAAGCATGGGTGGTGGCATTAGCTGATCCTAACCAAACGCTTGCATCCCAACCTTGATCGGCAATGTAGAATTTAGCGTGAAGCCCTTCATTTTCTGGTGATGAGGACGGATGTTCGACATTAGAATCCTGCTCTTTCTGTCCCGATGCATTCTCCTCGTCGGCATTACCTTCATCCGGTTCCGGAAGGCTTGTTTCTTGGAGGACATATATTTTTTCAAACGTCTGCAACGACTCCGGACTTGTTTTTCCAAACTCTTCAAATCTAGTAACTAGAATATGCCCCCTGCCTTTTTGTGCAAACTTTTGTAAAAAGCTTTCGGAAATAAAAGGCGAAACGACCAAAGATCTATCATGTCTATCAGCAAAAGGCCACTTTTGGTGTCCAGGGACACCCAACGGCCAAAAGGTTATCGAATCTTTATGGAATGGCTCCGGAATCTCAAATTGCACTCTTCTAATCTCGTTTTGAATCAGATCAATCTTTTGTCTATTTTCAGATGAAACGTCATGAATCGCCAGTTCCGGCAATGCTTTGAGAAAATCACCTAGTGGATGATTCTTTGCAAACGCATTTTTCCGGTTGATTACTTCTCCGTCCAAGACGAGCATCATGTCCCAAGAACGGTCAAATGTCAGATTTCGGCTTTGAACAATTAATTTATAACGGGTCGACTCATCTTTGCTTATATATCTGGCGACCCACACCTTAGGGTGAAAGACTCCATGATCATTTGGCGCCTTGACCTCTATGATACTAGCCTCAGTGTAGGCAAAAATTGATCGGTGCCGTTTTGGGATTTTGATCATTCCGGACTGGCAGAATAGCACCATCTTATCTGAATATCGCCTCATCGCCTCCAGTAATGCCAACGGATTCATGCTTGGACGGCCATCCGCATCCTGCCAGTCCAGCATGGTAAAACTTAGTGGCACTGTCATGAAGGCAAGCAGATCAAGAGAATACGAGGTTCCAATCAAATAATCCAGTTGATACCCAAAAGGAGGCTGTAGACTATCTAAAAACAATTTCCGCTGTTGTGTTTCGAGCATATTTTACTCACCCCTATGGATTCCCGTCAGGATGTCGAGAATAATGGTTTGTGCTGTATTCCATCTAAAACCAAGCTGGCCGGTGCCTGATTCTCCGTTCCACAATTGTAAGGCTTGGGAATTATACAACCTAGCTTTTGATTTTTTCAGTATGCGCTCACGGTTTTCAATCAGGAATCGGACATCTTTCCGATCGGTCCATTTTGGGGAATAATCTCCTTCTCTTAAGCTTTTAATCACATAATCGAGCCACTGATTAATAAAAACACTCGTCCTTGGTAAAATCCGTACATCCTGCTGCGATTTGACAATGTCCCAAAATTCCTGACGGTTCCATGTTAAAATTTCGTCGCTTAGTCCTTTTATTTCCTCCCACCACTCCGTAAACCGGTCTCGGAATTTTTCAATCCAAGGATCAAACTTGACTTGCTCCGCAAGCATCAAATTATAGAGAAGCGGAGCACCATTAATACAATAAGAAAAAATTTTCCCATGAATTAACGGTGTTCTGACGTTTGATTCCAGCTCCTGCACAAAAGGCAACTCCCAAGCGAAAGAAACCGGCTCAAACTGCTCGTTGCGTCTCAGCAATTGAGCTAGTAAATTCGTTGGCCGGATTTGATACACTCTCTCACGCAAATACTGAGCTTCTTCGTATGTAAGGGAAAAATCAGCCTGGTGAGGAAAGCCTGCTGGTGCCTTGGGTATCCCTGGGTGCCAATTCGTTTGATATTCTTCGATGATTTCCTCTTCTTCCGAAGGGCGTCGGCGCGAGCCTACGCTTTTTTGATAAAAGGCATCCAATGAGCGATGATAAGGGTCCTGTGATCCCGGAAATCGGCGGATGCCCCATACCCCAAGACCCTGCCAATAGATATTGCTGGGGAGCCTCTTTAAATCCGAACGCGCATTTCGACCAATTGTACCTTCCATTTCCCCAGCCTCAAGCAGGGCATCGATTAAATGGATCTCCATTCGGCGTGCCCGCTCCGCAACATTGCTCGATGGAACTTTTAACCGTTCTAATTCAAGATAAATCCATGGCACAAAAAGAAAATATTTCGCCCTGGTTTGGATAGTGCTGGTGCCGGGAAAAAGTAGGTTGGACAACGCGTCGCGGACAGACCCAATTCCCAATTCGTCACGTGTCTCCGGCTCGTTCAACTGGTCAATTATATCCATGGCCTGTCTTCGCTCCTGTTCAGAAAAATCCATCCAAGATAACGAACTCATAATGGCCTCCTTGAGTAAAAAATATAAATAATAGTACTTTCATCATATCATATATTTTTACAAAAATAGACAAATCCATTTCTATTGTAATATAAAAAGGAATCTTACAAAATTAATGTAAGATTCCTAATTTTATCTGTCGATTTTGTTAAATCTAATAAACTCCTATATCTAGCGAGCCTATCAATCGATGGAAATCTTTATAGTAATAGTCTTACCGTTATTACCTGACTCGATTTTAAATTCCTGCTCTTCAGGTTCTTCTATATTTAATTCCCGCTCTTCCGATTCTTTTATAGAATTGTTGGATACAAAAAACGTGGATGGAATTGGTTCACCCTCATTGTGTTTGTTCATGAAATCGCGCAAAATAGTTTTCATGAAACCACTGAAGTTTCTTATGGAAAACTTGTCTACAAAT
>CAZNMO010000198.1:0-1190 GCA_964574195.1 uncultured Clostridiaceae bacterium
TGGATCTCTCTATGAATGGAAAAGGGGTGCTTCGGATCGGGAGTAACCACTAGTGATAGGGCAAAAATAGGGGGGAAGGACAAAGGAAAGAGCGATGCCTACATTAAATCAATTGATTCGTCATGGTAGAGAAGAAAAACGGCGCACGGACCGTACTCGAGCTTTGGATCAATGTCCCCAGAAGCAAGGAGTATGCCCGCGTGTTTCAACGAGAACACCGAAAAAACCTAATTCAGCTCCACGTAAGATAGCCAAAGTACGGTTGAGCAATCGACATGATATATTTGCTCACATTCCAGGCGAAGGTCATAATTTGCAGGAACATTCTATGGTCTTAATAAGAGGAGGTAGAGTGAAAGATTCGCCAGGTGTGAAATTCCATTGTATTCGAGGAGTCAAGGATTTGCTGGGAATTCCGGATCGAAGAAGAGGCAGATCAAAATATGGTGCGGAAAAACCAAAATCGATATGAATGGAAGATGCCTCTGGAACTCCTTTTTCTCGGTAAGGATAGGTACGAAGTCACTCGACTGAAAGGAGAGGGAACAACCACAACGTTACACCCCAAAACTATACGGAGCCCTTCCGAATGACCTAGAATATAGTCTACTAGACTAGCCAAGAAAGAGTGACGTAGACTATATTCGCCCGTGGAGGTGAGTGGAGAAAGCTGTGAAGCTTCTAACTCTAATTACCAACTCGGGACTATATTAGTATAAAGCGGCATTATCCCTTTACTAAATCCTCCCTCGCTTACCACCATGAACAAGACCTTTCCCGATCAATTGGTTTTGAATTATTTAATAAGAAAGATGGCAAATCCTACCATTGTATTTCCTTTTTTCATTTGGATCCTATCAACTTGGAGAGTGTCTAGATTAAGACACTTCTCGTATTCGGACTATCAAGATCGACTAAATGAGAGTGTGGCTGAAGCAGTCTTGATGAGGTGCCTATTATTCCTCTCTGCTCCTCCATTCTGTTGAGGGGTATACGGACAAGAAGTCTAATGAATAATTCCTTGATGAGTCAATAAATTGTTAAAATTGGGAGGACATATATTCTAAGGCGTGATCACTACTAAAGGTACGAATAGAGACACCGACTTTGTATTTTAGCACAAGCACTCTTGAATATAGGAAACAATTCAAAGCGATCTTTCATCTACATCTTGAATAATCATCAATGAA
>CAZNMO010000198.1:1200-8353 GCA_964574195.1 uncultured Clostridiaceae bacterium
CACCAACTGACGATACTAACGATTTCTCTAACGAAAATGGAACATTCAGTGGCGGAATTAGCTCGCGATAACGCTCAGCCACCCGCTCATCTCCGATGACGATATCGTCGCCGAGGATAGCGTAGCGTGTAAAAGGAACTCCTGGATATACTTGGGCTGCTACGAACCAAATCACCAAATGGTGAGTTAATGCGAAAGCAGGCCAAGCTCCGTAAAAGCCCAACGGGGCTCCTATTACATCCACCCTCTCACGGCCGAAGGCTCCGCAACACGTTGGAGAGCTTTTAGATCCCGCCCTACCCTAAAACGCCCATTCCCCTAGAGTTCCGAAGTGATTCTCATTCTCACCGCAGCCTTCTTAAGCCGAAAGAAAGCCGGGCAAGAATCTCATGGTAGTACGAAGGGGGAGTAGAATCGTATCTGGGAGTGGTTCTTCGGATCGATCACAGATTCTCGGCCCCGTCTTTTGGCTTCCACTCCAGTTGACCTCTCTTGTTTCCATCCCACCGTGAGAAGGTAGAGAGCAAAACCAACCCAGCAAACAACTATTACTATGCCCCTAATTAGTAAAGCATGTACTTCTTGCAAGGCTTGCTGAGCTTCTTCATGTGACAGACATCGCAAAAGTAGTCCGTTGAACGATCGCCGATCGAGGGCATCGTAATAGTCACAAATTGTGGAACCCTGATGGGTTTCGCAGTCGACCATTTGATAGCCCTGTTCCTGAATATACACAGAATAGGGCTTCGATGAGCCCTAGATGTAAAGGGGCGTAAGCACTTCTACTTCTAAGCAATTAGAAGAGCGCGGAATTGGACCTCCCTCAAATAGATGGATCTGGGATTGATTGTGGAACCGAGCATAGAGAACCGGGGGCGGGCAGGAAGATAGGCTAGGCGGAGTAGTCGCTCTGGAGCAGGTTCTTCGACTGGATCAATGCATGTATGAACCCTAAAAAAATCCCGAAGGTCTAGTCTAGAAAAAACCCGGATTTTGTTGGGTTAGCTTTTTGGTAGGAAAGGCGGTCACAGGAAGAAATGCCCTACCAATGAATAGATTAGTCTACTAACGTCAACAATCTCTTTCTTCATATACGAGACCGTCTGCTTTTATATCCTAAACTATAGATATGAAAGAAAAAAGAAAGATAGATATTCCCATGGTAGGAATAGGGCAGTTGCACTAAGGAAGAGAGCTAGGGATTTGATAAAGGTGATAGGACAGGGTTCCAAACCTGCCTTAGTCTCAAATAGGGCGCAAGCTAGGGACATTACTATATGAATGAGACTTCATCCTTATTACAAGCGATACCTCAAATTCCTAAAATGCTCCTCTAGTCCCGAGCTTGGTAAATAAGGCCGTGGTAAATTCTTTTCTTCCGGCCTTGTTGTGATAGGGGGGAGTCACTCTTGCGTTCTCTCTCTTGGGTAGGTCAGTCTCGCTCTCTCTTGTCGGTAAGTATATCTGTTATGGTATTGCTGTCGTGCCGTTCCAGTAGTGTTTGTGAATTTTTTGTTTTGAGGGGGGGAATGAAAAAAGGTAAATAAAGACCTTAGCCAAAAGCAAGGGATTCCCGGGGCCCGAACGAGAGCAGAGGCAGCAGGGCAGGTATTCTCAAAAAAGAAAGAAAGGAAAACAGGCAGGGAGGTAAGAGCGAGTAAGACTAGGTTATAGCAAGACAACAGAGGTTAGATAGCTCTTACCGGAGGAAGAGGGTTCAGGTCACCCGTCCCCTTGACCCAGACACGAACTAATCCTTCTCTCTCTCGAATGTATGCCCGGTTTTCGTCGAATCTTTTTGATCACCTTCAAAAACAAACCGGAATTCCGTCTTGACATGATAAATAGTGATGCCCACCTGCAGAGCGTAGTCCTCCCTGCAGCCTTGAAGTAGACTATTTCTCGAGTCTGATCTTATCCCCAAAGCCTTTTTGCAAAAGGAGTAGGTAGCGAGATAGATGACTAAAGGCTGATGATCTTTGCCTCTTACTAGTAAAGGGAAAAGCCCTATATATCGTCATTAGTCAAGCCTAAAGGCCCTTTACTAATATAATAGAAGGTAAGACCGGCTTTCGCGCAGCAGCTGCGCCCTTGCTTCTTGCCCATAGAGAGTTAGGATATTTTGTGAGCTCCTTCGCTTTCTATAGAACCGCCTGTGCAAGAGCAACAGCGTCAAGCTTGGCATGATAGGCAGTTACGTCAGAAACCTATTTTCAAAGGCTACCGGATTGGGGGTTAGCGACACGGAGCATATCTTTTTTACCCTTCCTTCGGGTGGTAACTGGGAGGCTCTCTAATAGATCACTTAAGACAAAGGAAATGAACTACAGCAAAGGACTTCAACTTAAGAACACGGATAACCATTTTCAGGAATCAGAGCAGAATTCACCCAGCAGCTCTGTTCTCAGTAGGAGAGGAGAAGATTCGCAACCAGATACGTTCGTTCGGTCATTTAGCACGAACTTCACTGCCCTAGCGGGAAAGTCCCTGACCTTCGGTAACATCCTTAGCCCGGAATAACAGCAGGGAAGATCTTATTGAAAAGAGAGTACGCCTCACGACCTTCATGACTCCCTTGCCTAATTCAGAGATTCAAACCAGAGACCAAAGCAGGGCTCGACAAAACAGAAAGTATCATACCGTCCTTCCCTTCAATCTATTACGACCAGCGCGGTTGTTCCTATTTCCTTTTCGTTTTACAAGGCAAACTGCACTGACGTTACGGTCTTCTGAATACTTTGGTCTTCAACGAGTGGAAGGAAGATCGTCTCGAAGCCTATAAAGCTTCTCCAACGACTTGGAAGTACGTGGATTGTCGAGAGCGCGTGCTCCTCGCGCCTCCCAATCCCATTTCGAAGCGATCTTGAGCATCGATCCGATCTCGTCGAAAGACGGGGAAGGCTTCTTCGCCAAAAGTCGGGACTGAATAGCTTGGACGCTATCGCCTCCGATCACTTCATCCGGTTGATACGGATAGGGGGTTACGGGCGGGGCCTCTTCTTGCGGAAGCGCCGCCCATATTTCTTCCATGGGAAAACTCACGATTGAGCTGGAGCTTGTTCCTTCGCTGCCGGCGCAAAGGACTAAACAAACCCCCGGCTGTGCTTCCCCGGTTTGATTGAATACCCGAGAACCATAATCTTGATTGGCAGGTCTACGTCAGATGCCTTTTGAAGGAAGAGTCCCCTTGGAAAGAAAGAGATTGACAGGAATCACGAATAACGGCGTCAAGGGATGTGACGTCGGGCATACCCAAGCGGATCCTCTTTAGGGGAGCGAGAGGTACGAAATGAGTTTCACTATTCTTGAACTATTCGTTGTTCGTTTCAAATGAGTTGAACAACGAAATTCGTTGAACATAGTTCAACTCATCTCTTTATCTTACCTATGTGAAGTGTAACATTGTTACACGAACAACTCATTTCAATAACCTACTTGACTATACGTATCTTTCCAAACGAACGGAATAAGTATAACTAGAGTTGCTTAGGCTACTCCACCCATGTTGCTACTTTGTCGCTGTCTGCTTTAAGTTTGATAAGAAAGAATCTGAATGAGTGCCGGAACGCCTCCTAAATAGCAAAATAGAAAAGAAAGATGCGTCCAGCGCCACGCAAGGATGTCTGCTTAATCGAATACTATTTTGATGTACTTCCACTTCGGGCTTTTCTTCTATAAACGTAGGCTTTCTCTTAACGGCCCCGGTAAAAGCCTTAGAGTAAGGGGCCTATGCTTTTTGGGCAAGGCCAACTCCATTTTCGCCCCAAGGTAATTCCCTGCGAGTGGACAGTGCTTTAGGGATAGGAAGTTGGAGTTTCCTTTCTTGTCCCTTCTGCCTACGAGCTACTGCAAGTTGCCAGTAAAGCAGGACTTTTTTCTACTTCCATCTACTTCCAAAAGGTCTGACTTCAGTCAAACCTTAACTTGCTAAGCCGCCCTCTATCTTGGATTGGAGCCTTCCTACCCATTTAATGTATAAATACATTTCCTTGCGTACCATAAGAAAATTAAATGGGAGGCTTGTGATCTTCCGGGGAAGTTCCCATATTGTTGCTAAACCGGGATCGAAACTGATTAAGCGGAAGTCGGGTAGGAGTCTAGGGCGATGGCGATGGTTTTAGCCCGTGGGCGATCTAATCATAGTAGGATAGGGCGGTCAATTCGTAAAACAAGTGAAGTGGCCATTTCGCACTAATGAATCAAATAGCACGATCGGAGTTTAAACACGTCAACCATGGGTCCTCTAAGCTACCCGAAACTCCCCTCCCATGCGAGAGGTTCTAACAGAATGAGTTGAACTATGTTCAACGAATAGTTACCGTACCTATAACTCAAACCTACGTATCTTTTCCTACCGAATCCAATATGAAGAAGAAATAGGGTCGATTGCGCTTCGAAGGCAAGCTCCCCTCAATGGCACATGTTTGCGAAGGCAGAGAGAAAGCTGCGATTGCTCTTGCTCGACTCTTCATGGCACGGTTGGCCGGGAATGGAGAAAGGAGTAAGAAGAAACTGGCTAAGATTCCATTGACCTATATAGCAACCAGTTCAAGCTTACGGGCTTAAGGCTGCTAGGGAAGAAGAAGCTTTTCCCGCATTCCTGTTGATGCAGAGATCAGACGAGAAGGCCCATCTCTTTACTATAATCCGATGGAGCAGCTCTTAAGTTGATCCTTACTTAATAGAATATCATCCCCGGTGAAATAGTTGATGATTTTTTGATTGTTGACTGCTATATCTTAATTAGAGAATCCGACTGGGAACGAATACTTTTTTCTCTTCTTCCTTTGCTAGCTCTTTCTATGGGTATTCCCGCAATAAAGGTTTAACCGGGTCTGAGCCCTTCTGTCCATCCAGAAAAGATTCTTGTGCGGGTTCACTGGGCTTGGGGAATCTATCATTTATGCTTCCCCGGATGTAAATTGAAAACTCGGGTTTCCCCTACTGAAGATTCAAAAGGCGAGCACGGGATTCGTTTTGGGCATCCTCTGCTTGAAAGCTTCAGGCAGAAAGCAGACGGGCACTAAAGCCTTACTACGAGTAGCCCTCATCACAAGCCGACAGCTCCAGACCAAAGAAAGAAGGCAGTTCCGCAGTCTTCCCCTCATACATTCCTTGAAAATTCTTCATATCGTCATTAGTCAAGCCTAAAGGCCCTTTACTAATATAATAGAAGGTAAGACCGGCTTTCGCGCAGCAGCTGCGCCCTTGCTTCTTGCCCATAGAGAGTTAGGATATTTTGTGAGCTCCTTCGCCTAGCGGAAACCTCCGCTTTTCGGCCGTAATCCCGTGCTTTACCAACGCATTCAATGGATTCCACCATGAACCGGGAGCGGGCGAAGACATGCAGCTTCCATTTTCGGGGTACACAGTCACGTGCTGAGCAAAGAGGTATATATCACACTCATTCACAAGCGCAAGGTGCGGCATCCGCCTGAACGGGGAGAGGATTTCCCTAAAACAAAGATAGGCGTGTCAGGAAACAATGTGAAGTCACCCCTATTTCGCTGTCCAGGGAGCTGTTGACTAATGACCTAAAAAATGCGTGACGTTTGGGAAGCATGAGCAACCCTTCGCGCACGAGATAGCAATGACAGGAGATTGGCCGGTCGGGGTCGAGTGATCTCAGGGGTTTAGGGGTGCTTCTCCTGCTGCGACTACCTCTCTTCTATTTGAAAGGTAAAGGCCCACCAGAGAGAGGCAAGTGCTTTCATGAATGAATGCGGTAAACCAATCAATCTTTTCGTTACATATCGGGGACAGGGAACCAGCCCAGCTAACTCGATTTCCCGAAGAAAAGAGAGGGCGCTCTTCCAATATTGAGCTCCTAGCTCTACCTCTCTTTTTTCAAAAGTATATAGAAATGGTAGGCACTGGGAGTGAGTGAACTACCCGGGGAGAAAGGGGCAACCTCTCTATAGAAGGGAAGGGAAAGGGTTATCCGCTCATAATGATTGTAGAGTCTCTCGGGGTTGGAGGTCTAATAGTAGTCACATCAAGTCCTCCCCCTCTTACTCAGAATAGCTAGCGAGAGGAATACTACTGATTATCTATGAAAGAAGGCTTTGTTGAATGAAAAAAATATTATCTTCAGGATAGAGAGCCCCCCGCCTGCCTTTTCAGATACGAGTGAGTGAGCGCTTTTTCTGCTATGAATGACCTCTCCATTTATTTTCAAGCTTGCTCTTCAAACCGGCCTATCGCTCTCCTCTATGAAAAGGTTCTTCTGTAATCACTCTCAATAAGACATCCATTCCCCTTTCAAATGAAAAGAGAACTAGACTTTTCTCTTCATCATTGAAATCCGCCATTCAATCGCAGTGCGGTGCTCTCAAAAAGCTCAATCCTCTAAGGCTGAAACGAATAGATCAGGAATTCGACCTGGGATCCGCCCGTTCCGATCCTTGCCTACTAAACAGTTGCACCCCCGGATATGTATGTTGGGAGAACCCCATGATCCTTCCGTGTGGAAGGGAAGGTGCGGAGCGAATACGAAAAAGCGGTTCATGGGGACCCCAAAAAAAGGGGATAGAGAGCGCGGAACGGGCTTTCCAAGCATAAAACAATCCCTACCTATACATTCCATGGCAACAGACAGAAGGCAGTTTTCTCGTTGTTCTTAACCCCAGGCACATTTCCGTTCCCAATAATCTCCATGAAAAGACTACCATGATTTCCGAACGAACCGAGGGAGAGTCGAGGCATGAAAAAACTTATCTATGATCTGCTTATTTCCAAGTACGTATCATCCGCTGCGTTATCCGCCGTCTCTGCGGCCGCCAAAAGCCTACCCTCTCTCGGATATTGAGTGGGTTGACCCGGGAAGAGATCCGGACGAACCTTCCAACAAGCAGAATAGAAGTTGACCACAAGGCCATCTCTGTGGGAGGCTGCTACCCATAAGGCCATCTCGGGCATGGGAAAGAAAGGCGGCGGACAACCGACTTAACTGGAGAGCCTAAACGGCATTGAGGATGAGTCCACCGGTCGACAAACGGCTTCTATCTACAGGTGCTTTCATTATGGATCGGTCGACTTGTCACGATTGATTGCTCACACACAATTAGGTTAGGCAGGCTTGGGGAGGTGATCTGAATCGCTATCGATACGATGCGGGGCTGATTTGCTGACCGTAACGAACTTGACTCTGCCC
>CAZNMO010000199.1:0-8351 GCA_964574195.1 uncultured Clostridiaceae bacterium
CTCATATGCTGCAGCTGGCATCCGCCGCATCTTTTCACTACACCGCAAGCCGGCTCGATCCTGTGCTCAGATCGCTTAAGTGTCTTTACTTGCTTGCCAAAGGCATAATTCTTCAGCACCTTGACAATTCTGATCTCCGTCTGTTCTCCGGGAAGTGCCCCCTCAACAAAAACTGTGAAGCCATCCACCTTGGCAACACCTGCGCCTTCGCTGGTAAGTCCCGTTATATCAACTATATAGCTCTGATTCTTTTCCACCGGTATTGTTTTGTTCATCGATATTGTTCCTCAACCTTCCATTGTTCTTATCCATTTCCATCTTAATATTTTCAAGCTCCTTTTTCAATAGCCGCTGATCCCTTAATATATCATCTATCTTCATATGCAGATCTTCAAGTATGATCTCGGATTTGAGGTTAATAAGGTAGTCGTTTTCTGATCGGAGCCTGTCTTTTTGAGATTCCCTGTTTTGACTCATCATTATGATGGGTGCCTGTATCGATGCTATGCAGCCCAAAATCAGGTTCAAAAATACATAAGGGAAGGGGTCAAGAGGCTTTTCAAAAATCAGATGTGAATTGACAACAGCCCATAAGGCTACTATCCCACCAAAGAAAAGTAGGAAGGACCAACTGCCGGCAAACTGTGCTATTTTACCGGCCATTTTCTCTCCTGTGGTCAGTGTATTGCTAAGTTCCTTGTTGATATCCAATGACCTTTTCCCTCTGATCAGCTCATGGATCTGCTTCTCTCGCTCTTCTTCGCCGGAGATTATCAGCTCCTTAAGGTCATCCTGTCCCATTGTCACACTCTCCAATACTTTTTTCATTATTTTGCTTATACACCTGCAAAATATTCGTATATAAAGAAACAGAACGGTCGATTTGCCGTTCTGCAGTCATTTCCTTACTCTTTTTCAGTCTTAAGCTCCCTCAGGAGCAGCCTTATGTTCCCCATACAAACCTTAAGTTCCCTTATATACTCATCATTTTCATATTTGTTTTCCTCAATAAGCTTTACTATGGCATCTTCAAGCCTGGTCAATATCTTTTCATCTTCATTCCCGATAGTTATCATGTTTTGCAGCCCCTCGATCACGAAGCCCTTATACAAGTGAAAGTTTTCAACCCTGACAAGCAATTCCAGAAATTCATCCAGGACCGATTCCTTGTCTCCCATCAATATCTTGATTTCCGTATAGGTATTAAAGCATATGAACATCCTTGACATATCACTGTCTGTTATGCAATTGAAGGCTTTTTCTATATAGCAAAGCGCCTTATCGTACTGACCCAGTATTTTGTAAACCTCAGCAATATTATTGTATACCAGGCATTTTGCCTTCGTATCAAAGCTGTCCACCAGCCAGAGAGCCTTGGCATAATACTTCAGTGCGGTCTTCAGGTCCCTTTGCCGTTTGTAAAGTAATCCAATATTCATGATCGTCAAAGCTTCGTCCCTATTATCCCTGGCATGCTTTAGAGCCTTATCCAGCTTTATTCGAGCTGCTGTATGATCCTGCATATTGCTTAAAAGCACTCCATATCTGAGATAATGATGATACAGCATTTTATCATCCATATCGGGCACCTGCTTGAGCAGTTCTTCAGCCTCCTCATTATATCTTTTTGAATATATATATTCACGATTGTAAAAATACATGAGCCCAAGCTCGGAATAAAACCGCGCCAGCAATCCCGGACAGTCCATGTGGCTGAGAATATCTATCGAAAGCTGCATGGCTATTATCGCCTTATTGTTATTATCCTCAATAAAGTAATACATGCCTACGTTCCTGTACATCTTCGCTATCTCAATTTTCATATCTTCCTTGATACAAAGATCTCTAAGCTCCTCCAGCATCCTCAGATCATAATCCATTTTGTTAGCGTTTATTTTAGAAGTCATTAAATCCACACAATCTGATATTTGTCTGTGATCAGACATTTTTTTAATATCCTCAGTAGTCAGCAACACCCCTAATCACCACCTATGTCATAGTTCCTCGCGCCCCGCAGGATGCTGTCTCATAAGTAGAGGCCAACTCCACTCATGATATATACATATTTTAGCATTGACCGTAAATTTTGATAGACTTTTTTGTTGGATTGTAGCCTTTATTATATGAATTGCATAATTTTACAGTTTTCTGTTCATTTGATATAAAAAGAACGAGTGTCAATAGACACTCGTTCTTTTTATATCAAATATATCCCGTTCTTTTGGACCAGTCTGCCGTCAGCATATATCTCCCCGCTGGTCCTTAGTTCCTTTATCATATCCCAGTGAAGCACCGATACATTATCACCGCCGGAGCCTTCATAGGCGTTACCCGCTGCAAGATGTATTGTACCTCCGATCTTCTCGTCAAAAAGTATGTTCTTTATGAATTTCTTTATTCCATAATTCAGGCCTATCCCGAATTCTCCCAGGTATCTTGCTCCTGCATCTGTGTCCAGCATCTGGTTCAGAAACTGCTCATTACTTGACGATGTCGCATTGACTATCTTTCCATCTTTAAACTCCAGCCTTACTCCATCTACCTGATTGCCATACCTTATTGCGGGAAACTCATAGTAGATATGACCATTGGCAGAGTTGGTGACTGGAGAATAATATACCTCTCCGTCAGGGACATTGTTCTGCCCGCTGCATTTAATGCCTTTTCTGCCTTTAATGCTGAAGGTAAGGTCGGTATCCTTGCCCACCAGCCTTACTGTGTCGGCTGCATCAAATATACCGAGGATCTTGTCCATATCTCTGTCCATCTTCTCATAATCGACCAGAACAGCATCAAACAAGAAATCCTCATATTCCTCCAGGGACATATCAGCATCCTGTGCAAAGGCTTCCACAGGGTAATTCGTCAGTACCCATCGCTTTGCCATTATAGTCTTCAGCACCGGAGAAACGGCTTTGTTATACTCCATGTTCTTCTTGGGGGGCACATTTGAAAGATGCTTTGTATTCTCGGGAGCTTCTATAACCAACACCGCATCTGCCTTTTCATATATCCCTTCATAAAGAGCATTTGCATTTTCCAGTTGTTTTGGGGTGGCATTCTCCATAAAGTACTTTCTCTGTGGATCGGATAGTATATGTACAAATGTATTTGCACCCTTATCTACAGTTTTCCTGTAAAATTCATCAATAAGGGGTTTCGCCAGATAACCTGCGCGAATGACTACATTCTCACCTTCCTTAATGTTCAAGGAGTGCTCCAACAGCACATCAGCAAATTTGGCAAGCCTTTGATCCTTCATTTTGATACTCCCTCCAATGTTCTATGAAAATAAAATTTTATGTTCAACTTATCTAGTTTATTATAATACTTACATGAGAATATGGCAACTTAACAAAATCTGTTTTAGCCTTGCTAAAACAGATTTGTGTTACCTTAATTTACTTTGCGGCGAAACAATATACATTAGTGTGCATTCGCCGCAAATATAATATAAAAAAAATACCCCGTTGCCGGGGCTGATAAGATGAATCAATTTCCATGTTTTTAGTATTGTTAACCATTTCTTCCTGTTTTATTCAGCCTCTACCTTATTATTCAAAAGCATTTTCATCCTCTCGAATAATTCGCTGTTGTGCTTTTTCATGTTTATTGGCTTCCCATTTCCATTGGCAAAGGCATGGCCTGTCTCACCCTCAGCCAGCAATGCACTGTCACTGTTCCTGAAGAGCTTGTAAGAGAAAGATATCCTTGCAACAGTGATTTCCTTAACTGAGGTTTCCACTGTCAGCTCATCATCGTACTTTGCGGGAAGTCTGTATTTGCAGTGGGTCTCTGTCACAGGTAGCATTACCCCCAGCCCCTCTAGGTCTTTATAGGATATACCCACTTCATCCAGGAGAAACTGAGTCCTTCCCATTTCGAAATATATGTAATAATTAGGGTGGTATATTATCCCCATCTGGTCTGTTTCACCATACCTGGTCCTGAGCACCGTCTCATGTGTTTTCAAAGCAGAATCCTCCTGTACAGTCTTTACATTACCTTGGCTGCTCCGCTGTATATAAGGCCCCTTGCCGTATCCATAGTGATCGTCTGTCCATCCCTCAGGAGCTTTACAGCATTTCCTACGCCTACTATTACCGGCTTGCCGAGTACAATGCCTACAATGGCGCCATGGGATGTGATCCCGCCCTCCTCTATGATGAAAGCGGAGGCTTTCTCCATGAGAGGCACCATTTCCTTGTCAGTTGAGCTTACAACAAGTATATCTCCCTCCTGCAGTTTGTTCCGATCCTTCTCAATATCAGCAATGACCGTTACTCTTCCTGTTACGGATTTGTCTCCGATGCCTATGCCTTTAGCCAATATTTCACCTACTATATGAACCTTTATCAGGTTGGTTGTACCTGCAACTCCTGAGGGTATTCCTGCAGTGATAACTACAAGATCACCACTCTTGATAAGCCCTGCCGATACTGCAGAATTGACAGACAGATCGATTATCTCATCGGTTATTTCCGAGTATGGGACACTAACAGGGTAAACACCAAAGCTGAGGCACAGCTTCCTCATCACATTGGCGTCGGAAGTAGCTGCAATGATCGGAGCCTTTGGCCTGAACTTGGATACCATCCTTGCCGTTGAGCCTGATTGTGTTGGGGTTATTATTGCCGTCGCCTGAAGCTCAAAGGCTGTAGTGCATGAGCTGTGGCTGATTGCCGTTGCGACAGTCAGTTTTCTTCCCGAGAAGCCCTGGAGGCTTTTGCCGTAATCCAGCTCCTGTTCTGTCCTTTCGGCTATCCTGGACATGGTATTCACTGTTTCAATTGGATATTTCCCAGCTGCCGTCTCTCCTGAAAGCATTATGGCGTCAGTACCGTCAATGATCGAATTTGCCACGTCGGTAACCTCTGCCCTTGTAGGCCTGGGATTCCTTATCATGGAGTCAAGCATCTGGGTCGCTGTTATTACAGGTTTGCCCGCTTCATTGGCCTTTCTGATCAAAAGCTTCTGTATCATTGGAATGTCCTCAGTGGGTATTTCCACGCCCAGATCGCCTCTTGCGACCATAAGCCCATCACAGGTCCTGAGGATATCCCCCAGATTATCCACACCCTCCTGATTCTCTATCTTGGCGATTATCTGAATATGTTTGCCGCCGTTCTGCTCCAGTACCTTTCTTATTTCCAGGACATCTGTGGCTGCCCTTATGAAGGAAGCAGCAATGAAGTCTACCTGGTTTTCTATTCCAAAGATAAGGTCAGCAATATCCTTTTCGGTGATCGCAGGCAGCTTTGAGGTTGCCCCCGGTATGTTGACATTTTTTCTGTCTCCAAGGGTCCCTCCGTTCAATACTTCGCAGAATACATCTGTTTCATTCTTATCCTTTACGACCAACTCTATAACACCGTCTGCAATAAGTATCCTTGAACCGATGGATACCTCACCGGGCAGCTCCTTGTATGTAATGCTGCATATGGTATCGTCGCCCTGTATGTCCCGTATCGTAAGCGTAAATTGCTGCCCTTTTACCAGTTCTGCCCTTCCATCCTTGAAATATCCTAACCTTACTTCAGGTCCCTTGGTATCAAGCATTATAGCAACTGGAACTCCAAGTCTTTCCCTTACCCTTTTTATTGTGTCGATCCTTCTCTTGTGCTCCGAATGGTCTCCATGGGAAAAATTGAGTCTTGCCACATTCATTCCCGCACTTACAAGCTGCTCGATCATTGCCTCGCTTTCACTGACCGGGCCTATGGTACATACTATCTTTGTCTTTCTCATATTACTTTACACCCGCTTCTCAAGCTTTTTTTCTATGAGTTTTTTCTGAAGCCTTGCATATCTCGGGATACCATTTTCCATGCGGATCTTTACCTCGCCCTCGATAAGCGGCCTTACATAGTCTACAAAAGGCTGTTCTACAAAATTCTGTTCTGAATTTATCCATTCCATGGGTATCTTCTTTTCCTTGTTGGCAACATCATCAAGGTCGATAAGCTGTGTTTCACAGGTATAATCCTTGCCTTTTCCCCTGACCATTCCTACCATCTTGCCGGTGTGACCTTCAATGGCATATCTTACTGCCATCTGTCCGCACATGAAGCTTTCCTCATTGTCTGTAAGCGATGCCCAATGCGCCGCACACCTCTGTATGCTGCTGTAATTGACCGTTCTCACCTTTTTGCATATGTTCTGCATTACATAGCGCTCCAGTACTTCACTGGCACCGCCCAGCTGAACATGTCCGAAGGCATCCTTCACGGCGTCGGGGTCTTCCATTTCAGATACATATCTTCCGTCTTCCATTTTTATACCTTCTGAGAATGCTATGACCGCATAGTTGTATTTATCCAGAGCGGCTTTCACATCCCTACCGAACTTTTCAAAAGAGAAGGGAACTTCCGGAAGGTATATGAAATGCGGAGCATCATCTTCAAATTCCTTTGCAAGAGCTGAAGAAGCAGTTATCCAGCCTGCATTTCTTCCCATCAGCTCGCAGATAGTTACTGTAGGATAGTCGTATACTCTTGCGTCAAGCCCTACTTCCTTTATGGAGGTAGCTATGAACTTTGCAGCACTTCCAAAACCGGGAGTATGATCTGTGATCGGCAGGTCATTGTCTATTGTCTTCGGAACACCTACAGATCTGAGTTCGTAGCCGACCTTTACGGCATATTGGCTTACTTTGTTTGCTGTATCCATTGAATCGTTTCCGCCAATGTAGAAGAAGTACCTTATATTATGGGCCTCGAATACATCGATGATCCTTCTGTAATCCTTTTCGCTTGCTTCTATGGACTTGAGCTTATACCTGCAGGACCCAAGGGCGGAAGCCGGAGTTACCTTCATCAGTTCTATCTCCTCCGGTGCTTCTTCATTGAAAAGGAAAAGATCCTCATTCAATATACCTGCTACACCATGCAGCGCACCATATACCTTGTCTATCTCACCTGATTTGAAAGCCTCCTGTATTACTCCACAGGCACTGGCGTTAATTACGGATGTCGGACCTCCTGATTGGGCTACCAGACAATTTCCCTTTAATGTAGTCATAAATATTCTCTCCTTCACTTTTAAAATTTATATATTAGTAAGTATTTAACTTCAACTACTGCAGCTTGGCTGCAAGCTCATGCAGCTCCTGTTGGAAATGCTTTTTTATAGCCAGGGCTTCGCCTATTTCCATATCTATTATCTTATTGTCCTTTATTCCAACGACCCTACCGGCCCTGCCTTCATCAAGCAGCTCTACAGCCCTTGCCCCAAGCCTGCTGGCCAGTATCCTGTCAAAGGCGGTAGTATTTCCGCCTCTCTGGATATATCCCAGTATCGTTGCCCTTACCTCAATATCTATCTTCTCCATTATCTGCTGCTCCAGCTGCTTTCCGTCACCGACACCCTCAGCAAGTATTATTATGCTGTGAAGCTTTCCCCTGTTCTTTCTCTCTATCAGCAGCTTGCAGATATCCTCCACCTTGAATTCCATCTCGGGCACTATTATTCCTTCCGCGCCTCCGGCCAGACCTGAGTAAAGGGCTATATCACCACAGTGCCTGCCCATTACCTCGATTATGCTGACCCTCTCGTGTGAAGTGGCTGTATCCCTTATTTTGTTTATGGCATCCAGAACATTGTTTACAGCTGTGTCAAAGCCTATGGTAAAGTCAGTATAGGCCAGGTCATTGTCAATTGTACCAGGCACGCCTATACAGGCTATGCCCTTTTCTGTAAGCTTCTTTGCGCCAGCGAAGGAGCCATCCCCGCCTATTACCACCAAGCCTTCAATATTGAATATTTTGCACATATTGGCGGCTTTCAGCTGCCCTTCCTCTGTCCGGAATTCCTCGCTCCTTGCTGTTTGAAGTATTGTCCCGCCCCTTTGTATGGTATCCGAGACAGATGACTCGTTCATTTTCACAAAATCACCGTTGAGCAGCCCACTATAGCCTCTTTTTACTCCAAAAACATTCATTCCCTTATTTATTCCCACTCTGACGACCGCCCGGATCGCGGCATTCATCCCTGGTGCGTCTCCTCCGCTGGTCAGCACTGCTATATTTTTCATCATATTCCCCCTTTTGTCCTGCATGGTCATTTTACGTCCCAATATTGGCTAAAAAAATTATTCGCCTTGGTATACATTTCAAAACAGGCCATTAATATCCACGTTCGTAGAGTATATTATGGGCTTCTTCAACCTCGGATTCCAGTACCAATATTTCATAATAGCTATCTTCATCAAACGTATTCTTGCTTACCGGCTGCTGCTTAACAAGAACACCCTCCTTTGACATCATCTCGCTGACCTTGTCTGCAATCTTCTTGTTCTTTGCCATATATACAACTGTCCACATATTTTAACACGCCCCTTTTTATTCTCCTGA
>CAZNMO010000200.1:0-8344 GCA_964574195.1 uncultured Clostridiaceae bacterium
TGGCGGTCTCTTTAGTATTATTATACCAAATTGAAATAATTAATCAACAAATTTTACCATAATGTACATACTCCAGTGCGAAGTTCGTTAAGAGATAGAGGATAGTGATTCAATTATCAGCAAATTAAAGGAGAGCAAAGAATAAAATGGACAAAAAGAGTTTTTTGATGGCGGGAGTACTTTTGTTTATCGGCATTTCAATTATTTTTAATGGCTATTTCATTGGGAACGCTATTAAACATAATGAATTTCAGTATTCAAGTATACCTTCATCAGAGAGTAATGTTTTAAGTATGGAACAAGTTGCTAAGTACTTGAACATATCAGAAGAAGAAGTACAGGTAATAATTCGGATAGAAGATAATATGCTTAATAAAACAGGGAGCTTTTATGGGAAGATGCTTCCATATTTTGTAGTAAACAATAAACAGTATTTTTATAAAGACGAGATCGATGAATGGTTAAAAGAAGTATCTAGTAATCATAGAGAATACAACACAGCAGAAGGATGGGTATTGCAGTAAAACGATGTTTTTGCTGTTATGTGGTGTATATCATGGAAGGGCGTTGTGGGACACCATCCACCGAAAGAGAAGTCCCGCCAGGGGAAATGTAAAAATGAATAATGGGTGTGTATTCTATGGGCAAATACACCGAACAAAATAAAATTGAATGAGGGAATTATGATGGAGCGTAGAAGAATGACAAGTGTATATTTTGTGAGACATGCACAACCGGATCATGCATGGGAGGAAGACCGGACGCGCCCATTGACCACGGAGGGACTGGAAGATAGAAGAAAAGTAGCAGAAGTACTCACAAGCTTTAAAATAGATTGCTATTTATCAAGCCCATATAAAAGAAGTTTTGATACAATATATGAAAGTGCAGAAGTACACAATCTGAGCATTCTAACTGATGAAAGATTCAGAGAACGCGAAAATGGCATAATGGGCAATAGTTTTGAAATGCTTCAGAAACGGTGGAGTGACTATCATTTCCATGAAGAAGGTGGAGAATCCCTTCATATGGTTCAGGAGCGGAATGTTGAGGTATTATTGGAAGCTCTGACTGATCATAATAGCAAAAACATTGTAATTGGAACACATGGGACGGCACTCAGCACGATTTTGAATTACTTTGACCCATCATATTGCTGTGATGACTTCTTAAGAATAATTGACTATATGCCATATATAATTCGCCTTGATTTTGAAGGGATTAACTGTATTGGGAAAGAGGAGTTGTTGATCGTTAATAAAGAGTTTAGATGAAATAACATATATTCATAATACATATGGTGAACTATCTGATAATATTTGGAAGAAGGTAAAAGGATGATCAATGAAGATATACTTTTGAAGACAAATAGCGGTTTATTCAGTTATAGAATTGCAGGTGCATTGATCCGGGATGGTAAAATACTGATCTCACGAGCGTTAGAAGATACGGCGTATGCTTTTCCAGGTGGACATGTGACTTTTGGAGAAACCAGCCAAGAAGCTCTGATAAGAGAGTTTAAAGAGGAAATGGGGGCAGATATTTCTATTGAAAGACTGTTGTGGGTACAAGAGAACTTTTGGAAATGGGACACAAATGACTGCCATCAGTTATGCTTTTATTATTTGATAAAACTGTGCAATGAAACACAGATACCTTTGGATAGAGTTTTTAATTACCAGCCACAATTGGATAGTGAAAAGTATAAACTGGAGTTTTCATGGATCGAGTTAAAGCAGCTTAAAGATATTGAATTCTATCCTGAATTCGCCAAAGAAAAGGTTTTGTGTTTATCTGATAATATTGAACATTTTACTACAAGGCAATATCATTTTTAAGTCAGGGGGATGAATCATGGTGGTTGCAGGAATTATTGGTATTTTGGCAATTATAAGACCAATTTTTGAAGTGTTGTTCTACATGTCGGCTATTACTGTGTCATTTAAAGCATTACACGCTCTAAATATATACATCAATAAAAACTCATAACGGAGTTTATAATTGTTCGTGAGAACCACTTGGGTGGAGTACCACCTGTGAGTAAGTCGAGATATTGATTATTAATGACTTAGTGTCAACGATTTAATATTCATAGAATCCAAGAAGTAAACACTTATGTGGCAACTCATATTTCACTTATTTGCAGTAGAAAATACATAGTGGAGGGTATTATATGCAAATAGAAACTGACAGATTGTTGTTGAGAAAACATAGGATCGAAGATTTTGATCGCTTTTGGGGGATGATCACTGATCCCATCGCCAAACGCTTTACGGGCGGTGTTACCAAACTGACCTATGAGCAACGCTTCAAGCTATTCAGTGAGAATTGCAATGAACCTTTTTCTAAGGATCACGTCGAATTTGCTGTATTAGAAAAATCATCCATGCTATACATTGGTTATTGTGGATACAGAGCCTCGGAGGAGCTTGACGGTTACGAGTTGTTTTATGGTTACTGTCGGGATAGCTGGGGAAAGGGTTATGGCTTTGAAGCAGCAGCTTCTGCTGTCAGGTTTTTCTTTGAACAAATGGGTATAGATCGTCTGGTAGCAGCCAGTGACAAGGAAAATACCGCAACTTTAAGAATTTTAGACCGCCTTGGCTTCAAGCCTGTGGGGCAGTTAACTATTGACGGCTTAGGAGTAGTGGATAAATGTGAGCTGCAGAAGCAGGATTTTAATGAGTCAAATGCAATTTGTCCTTTATGGACAGGCATGGAAGCTCTATAGTATGTTGCTGCAGGATAAACATAAAATTTAATAAAAGGATGTGGAGCATTATGGTCACTGTAACACCAACCTTCAATCTGAGTGGGCGCTGTGAGGAAGCTATAGCATTATACGAAAAGGCATTTGGTGCGACTATCAGGTATATAATGCGATATGCAGATGCGGATCGGAAGGATTGGAACCTTCCGATGACTGATGAACAGAAAAACCTGGTATATCATTCGGAAATGATGATCGGGGATCAACGCGTGTTTTTATCAGATATTATAGAATTTGACCTGACCCAAGGCATATCACTATTTCTGGCAATTACTTTTGAGGATGCTGAATGTGTCAAAAAGGCATATGATATCCTGAAAGAAGGAAGCACAATAGTCTATCCTATGAAAAGCACCACTTACAGCTCCTGTTTTGTGTCCTTGATAGATAAGTTCGGATTCCGCTGGGTGCTGATGACCGAACAAACTGAGAAGTAGTGAATGTTTGCTGAATTGGAGGAATAGCATGAACAGATTTAAATTGGTTTTACCAGTACCTGAATATAAAGATAAAATTATGGACTACAAAAGAGAATTCATAGAAAATGGAGATAGCATGGATGGCACAGCCAACTTGAGAAATGCAGAGACTTTTGAAGAGTGGTATGGTGCGTTTTGTGATAATTTAAGAGAAGAAACTGTCCGGGATGGTTTGGTCCCTGCGACTACATACTTGGCTATTTCTACTGATGACGGTCATTTGATCGGTATGATCGACATCAGGCATCGCTTGAATGATTATCTACTGAATTTCGGTGGGCATATAGGCTACAGCGTTAGGAAATCAGATAGAAAACAAGGCTATGCAACTGAGATGTTAACACTGGCTTTAGAGGAATGCACAAAATTGAATATCAGAAAGGTTTTGATCACTTGCGATAAAGCTAATACTGCATCTGCAAAGACTATAATAAAAAATGGCGGCGTATTGGAAAATGAAATACCTGAGGGCGGCAGGATCACACAAAGGTATTGGATAGCTTTAGATATTTAGGAGGAAACCTGTACTATGTTTAAAGATGTGGAGATAAAATTAAAGAAAAGAAATAAAATATTGTTTTCCCGCGATAGTGAATGCTTGCAAGAGCTGATAGAACTGATCAAACTACAGAATCACCGGACAATGGTGATGTGGGCACTGGATTGTGGGAAACTGCCTTTGGAGCAATTTGAAGCAAAGTACCCTGATGAAAGAAGGCCAAGGATATGCTTGGAGCTTTGTGAGGCTTGGGCAAGAGGCAAAGTCAAAATGCCCGTGGCAAAACAGGCAATTCTGGATTCCCATACTGTAGCCAAGGAGATCGATGACAGCGAGTGCGGCGCTTTGTGTCACGCAGTTGGTCATGCAGGGGCTACCGTACATGTGGAAACACACGCTCTGGGGCTGCCCATGTACGAATTGACTGCAATTGTTTTAAAGCATGGAAAAGATAATCTTCAAGAACCGGTCAGCGAAAAGCTGGAGCATTATTATAACCGTCTGCTGTATTGGCAGGAAAACACCGACAAGCTGGATCTTGATTGGGCAGCTTTTCTTCTGGATGACACGAGGCCTAACAAGGAAAAGGTACTGACTGAAAAACGAAGATTGAAGCAACAAGGACTATAGTGGTGTTCATTTTGTATTGAATCATGTTATACAACTATATGAGCTTCTGTGGGAGGGGGTTTCAATGGATAAGCTGAGGAGTGGCATGCTAAAACTATGGAATAAAAGAGCAGAAAGAATGTACATGAGCTTTATGAGCGGATTATTGATTTATCCATATTTCAGATTTGCTGATAAGCTTATTGACAAAATGGAAGTGAACCTATTGAGCTTTGCGGCTATGGTAACTAATTTCCTGCTGGTAGTATTCTACCTTAGGAACCTTAGGAAGTATTATTTGACAGACAAATATGATATACTGGTACTTTTTATTGGATATTTCTGTAGTTTTATCGTGTATAAACAATTATATTAGGTTATGCATTTATTCTTAGGGCAGAGAAACGTTGTGAGCACAAATTCGTAACAAGACAGATATTAATGGAGTAGGTGAAATAATGAGCATAAGAGAAGGTTGGGCAGACAATAAAGGAGTCGCAATTCATTTCATAGACAGTTATGAGGATAACGATACCCACATACCCCTGTTCATATGTCCCGGGTTGTCGGAATCGGCGGAAGACTACAATAATTTGCAAGGTTTATTGGCGCCAAGAAGATGTATTGCCATGTCGTTCCGGGGGCGCGGCAGGAGTGACTGCCCTGAGCAAGGCTATTCACTGGAAGATCATGCTGGAGATATAGAGGCCGTAATAAATCATCTGAAGCTCAAGGAATTCTTCTTGCTGGGCTATTCCAGAGGGGCTTCTTATACAATAGATTATGCCATACGTAATAACAGGTTGATCAGGGGATTGATAATTGCAGAGTACCCGGCTTTGCACAAGAAAATGTACGACGGTTGGGCAGAGGAGTTACTTAGGACTTATCCGGATACCAGGCTGAAGTATAAGGCGGCCATTGGCATTGAACGAGAGTCCAGAGACGTTGATTTCAGTAATCTGCTCTACAAGCTCGACTGTCCGACATTGATAATGAGAGGTATGAAAGATTCTTCACTACTGTCAGAAGAGGCAGCGGAGATATACCTGAAATGTATAAGCAAATGTAGGATTGAAACATTTGAAAATGCAGGACATGATATTCAAACAGATGATTTTGAAAGCTATATCAAGTCTATCAAAGGTTTTATTGATGGTTTGGATCAATACTTATAAGCAGAATACAAGTTGGTGCAATAAGGAGGAAGCGTATGAATACTTGGGACAAGTTTCTTCGCTCAGGATGGTGCTTTTAACCTACATGGAACGACAAGGACACCTATAGAGGAACTGTATCCTGAATGCCTCACCAGAATAGAGCTTCCCAAGAATGCCATAGAAAAGGTATTAACTTTTTTGGAGCTTGCAGGTATAAATGAGTACTCTGTCTTTCCGGACCTTGACAGGCTTTCAAGATACTTATGTAGAAGGCATTTGGATTCGATGAGGAATGATGACTAGCGAAGCTATTGAATTATACGAGGGGGTATGTGTATGCATGAACATTTGTTGGCTCTGGTTTCAGAGATTGAAATTACTGGCGATATTCAACGAGATGTTAGGCAGCTATTATTTTTAAATGGTCTTGATGAGGTTGCTGAACATTCTTTGAAAGTTGCCAATGAAGCCAGAAGGCTTGCCGGATGCTTTGAGGCCAGCGAAGAGAAAGCTTTTATAGCAGGATTGCTTCATGATATCGGAAATGTGATTCCCCTGCAAAAGAGAGTGAACTTATGTAATGATCTAGGCATACAAATGTTTGAGGAAGAAAAACTCGCCCCATCCATGCTGCATCCTAAGCTTTCAAGGGTAATAGCAAGTGAAATATTCCTAGTGGATGAAGAAATATGTAGTGCTATCGAGTGCCATTCTACCATGAAGGCAGATGCAGGCAAGCTTGATTTGATTTTGTTTGTGGCAGATAAAACATCATGGCCTGTAGCTTATAATAGGGGATTTATAGGAGAAATGCTGAAAGGCTTGAATATCTCATTGGAGTACAGTGCTCTTAAATACTTGGAATATATAATTGACGGACATGCCCAGGTCATGCATCCAAGAGCAATAGAGGCCTATAACTATTTGAAAGGTATGTGCAAGCAATAGCAAGTTGATAAACTTTTTGGCAGATTGGCCAGGTATTATGCACATTTTACACAAGATGTATGCTTATAAAAATATATATTGTTTATTTCTAGTGAGGAAAATTCAAATGAGTGTAAATAGAAGAAACTTCAGCCTTTTGTCAGGTGATTATGAAAAGGTCAAATCTTTTCTACACAATAATTATGTAAAATATATGAATACGGATATATGGGCAGCGGAGAGGCTGGAATATGCTTTTTCCACAGCATGGTGCGCTCACATATCTTTATTTCGCATAGGGATATGGGAAAGTGATAAAGAGATAGTAGCGGTTGCGGCATATGAGATGCAGCCGGGGGAAGCGTATTTAATGGTAAAGAATGGCTATGACATTTTATATCCGGAGATGGTACGTTATGCTGAAGAAAATCTATATGGCATAAATAAAGAGGGGAAAAGGGGAGTAGAGATCCAAACCTGCGTACCTTCATTAAGTCGGTATTTAAAAGAACAGGGGTATGTTGAAGGCTGGTGTGAGGAGTGGAAGATATATGATTTTTCCAATTCGGCGCCGCCTGTAATGGTACCGGACGGTTATGAAATCGTAACCTTGGATCAGGTACCGGAATCTGATTATAAACAGATCAATGATGTGATATGGCAGGGATTTCATAATGGTGAGGGAGAAGGCAATATGGAAAGCTTCCTGTGTAATATTCATGCACCAAACTATGATAAAAGCCTTGTATATGTTGCAAGGACTAAAGAGGGTGAATACTGCGGATATGGGAGTACATGGCTGAACAGAAGCCTAAGCTATGGATATCTTGAACCCCTTTCGGTTCACCCAAGGCACCAGAAAAAAGGCTTGGGAAAAGCAATAGTTTACAGTGCTATAAGTGATATCGCCAAAGCAGGTGCAGAATTCATTACTGGTGGACCGTTCGAGTTCTATGACAAGATAGGATTTCAGACGATATGTAAGAAACAATATTACAAGAAAACTTTCTAGAACATGGCAAATAAAGGAGAAGTCATGATGTACAAAAAAGTATGCTCGGTTATAATTATTCTGATCATTATACTAGCTGCCGGATGCTCAGAGCAAAATGCACCTGATGAGTTACAAATAGGAAGGTATGTTTTGCGGGATTCGAAAGGACAAGAGTTGGCATGGGTCTTGTTGGAAGAAGAGAATCAATTTGATTTTTGCCGGCATATCGCAACTTCATATAATCCTCGTGGGAAATATGAAGTCAAGGATGGCACACTGATTCTCACTGCCAATCTAAAAGAGGTGTATAAGTTTAGTATAGAGGGAGAGAAGCTTATCCTCCAGGATGATGTCGGAAGTATGATAAAAGAAGGGGCTGTATTTGAGTACAAGGGATCTGGTGATGAATGATGAGGAGGTATACAAATGAAAAATTTCGAAAGGCGCTATCCTTTATTTTCACTTTGTGGCCTTAACTGCGGACTGTGTCCAATGCATCTGGATAATTACTGCCCAGGCTGCGGAGGCGGACCCGGTAATCAGCCATGTGCAATTGCCAGGTGCAGTCAGCAGCACGGAGGAATAGAATATTGCTATTTATGTGATGAGTATCCTTGTGAAAAGTATAAGGGTGTAGATGCATATGACTCCTTTATTACTCATCGTCATCAGCTAAAGGATCTTGAAAAGGCCAAGAGGATAGGGATAGACACCTACCAGGCTGAACTTGTAGAAAAAATGGAAATACTGAAGTATTTGCTGGAAAACTACAACGATGGGCGGCGAAAGAGTTTCTTCTGCATAACTGTCAATCTTATGGAGCTGCAGGATATTAAGTCCGTATTGGAACAGATTACCATAGAAACAGAAGCCGATGATCTGACACTAAAAGAAAAGGCTGTGCTT
>CAZNMO010000201.1:0-8342 GCA_964574195.1 uncultured Clostridiaceae bacterium
TTAGAATAAAAGACAACGCTGCAACTCAAATTGCAAACTTCACAAAAGAAGAAGTTGGCAGTTTGACAATTAATATTGATCAGCAGTCTTTTGAAAGTGTTGCTGAGATATGTGCTGCAATTCCGGCATTCATTCAGTCAATTAAAAACGAAATAACCCAGCAAGCAGTATGACACATCGCGAAAATTTAGCTTTAAGCAAAGCAACTGAGCTCTTTTATTACGAAGAGGCATCAGTAGATCTGGTAATTCAGATGATGGATAACAAGGTTGAGATTGACAAAATCGCTGTGGAAACAGAAAAGCAGTTGAAAAAACTCTCAGAAACTGTCAAACCGAATGAGCTTGAGCCACTAGAAAAGGAGATGAAGGAACTGCTGGATTCTGGTAAAATGGTAGACGATGTTCAGGTGCGCACTCTCCAAACCAGAATTAATCTTCTGCAAGCTAAGTGGAATGAAAAGTACACTGAAGGCGAGGAAACAATTCTAAGCAAATCTGTCAATGTCGTTCTGAAGAAAATCTCCAAGGAAGATCTCAAGACTCTCACTAAAGCCAGGAAGGAATTGGTTGAAGTTGAAAAAGATAAAAAGAGAGAGGTCATTGTGACAAACGTCTTCAAGACTAGCCATTTCGCTGCATTACGACCATTACTGCAGGATTCAAAATAATCATTAACCGGTGCCTGTCAAACAGGGGCAGGCACTTAATCTACACTGCTATGGAAAAGCATTGGTTATATAAATACATATTCATTACAGTTGGGGGATTTCTCTCAATGATACAGGACATTTCTATGCTAGTTGTCGTATGCACACTTGCAGTTCTTCTTGACTGCATTTCAGCCATCAGTTTGGCACGAAGAGTAAAAAAATTAGGTAAGGGAACCGGCAAACCAACTAGCGAAAAAGGGTTAAAAACCATTAATACATTAGCAACTATATATTCCCTGATTAGTTTCGCATACCTTCTGGACATGTATGTAGTAACCATGCTTGAGCTTTATCTTGAAAATATAGTTGCAGGGATATTTTGTTTCTGGCATTTATGGTCAATATTGGAGAATCAGTCTTCAGCAAATAATTCTAGGTGGGCTAAAATTCTTCAACGCATCCTAGTAGACAAAGCAGAAAGACATTTTGATATTAAACTTGATGAATTTAAAGATAAGGAGGTACCAAAATGACAATAAATTCCTCACAACTCAAGTCGATATATCCATTTGCTAGTCCTCATAAAATCATTCTTTATTTGCCTTTTTTGAACAAATTTGCCCTGACATATGAAGTGACGACAGCACTCAGAATTTCTGCTTTTTTGGCCCAAATTGGGTATGAATCAGGGCAGCTTCATTACTGTGAGGAAATTGCTGATGGATCTGCATATGAAGGCAGAGAAGATCTTGGGAATTTATTCAAGGGAGATGGAAGGAGGTTTAAAGGTAGGGGCCTAATTCAGATTACCGGTAGAGCAAATTATACTGATATCTCTGATGACCTAAAAGTGGACTTCATAAGACATCCCGAAAAATTATGTGAACCTGAATATGCTGTGAAAAGTGCTTACTGGTTCTGGAACCGCAGAAAACTCAACTTATTAGCAGATCAGGAAGACTTCAGACGAATAACCAAGCTTATCAATGGGGGATATAATGGAATAAGTGAGCGTTATTCAATATATGAAAAGGCCTTGGATATTCTAAAATAATTCAACATGAAAAAAATATTCATTATAATGTCTATCCTTCTAACAGGATGCGCTCCGACAAAAAAGCTTGTCAAAACAGAGGCCAGGACAGAAATTGAAACTACAGTAAAGAAGGTTGATACAACGAAATCAGAAGCTGCTTGGCAGAGTGTGGTTGATCAAATCGGTTCTCAAATAGATCTCTCAAAAATCAGGATTGTTACTTATTATCAATCCATTGATTCTTCAGGCAAACAAGCTATTAAAGAAGATGTGACAATCGAAAAGAATGTGATGATATATTCCCAGGCTAAATCAAAAGATCAGGCTATTTTGAAAGAAGCTATTGCTAATAGTGAAGAGATATCCCAATTACTGCAAATTAGAAATAATGAAGAGCTAAAAGAAAACAAATCGATCATATCTTTTAAGTATTACATTCTTGGATGTGTATTATGTGTGTTATTTTCATACATCGGGTATAAATATTTAAAAAAAATATTTTAGCGAAATATTAGTTAATGAAATAATATTAGTAAATTGTAAAAGATTACATTTGTACAAACACACAATGATGGAAAAATATCGTCAATTTGTATCAGATTTAGCACAAAATGATGTTAATGAAATATTTATGAATACTGATGCAGATCATGCATTGGAGGTATTTGTAAATATTTTCAACAATTCAAAAACAGAGGTTAGAATTTTGGCTGGAAGTCTCAGTAGTTCTCTCGCAAATAAACCTGAGTATATTGCTGCCTTAAGCCAATTTATTGAAAGGGGTGGCAAATTATTTATATTATTGAATGATTACAAAGAACATAAAGCGAAAGAATCTAATTTACTAAAACGATTGGCTTTTTATATTCTTCAAGGTAAGCCAATTATTATTGCTACAACTGATATTAAACCATTTTTTACAGATGATAAAGAAAAAAATGGTGTGCATTTTACTGTTGGTGATGGTAAGTCATTTAGAATTGAGACACATACAGAGAATAGAAGCGCTATTTGCAATTTTAATGATTCAAGTATGGGTAGCAATTTAGTTAAATTGTATGAGAAAATTTCTCAATCAAGTAAGAGCTTTGATTTAATTAAGTTGTTTAATATTGATGCAAATGGAACTTCTAAGTAATTATTCTTCATTGTTAGAAATTGCTGCAGCAGTCAATATTGCATTTGTAGCGGTAGAATATTCTAAAAGTTATACACAAACATTATCGGAAAAAGTATTTGATTTTCCGAATATTATCAATAGAGCTTTTCAGCCATGTAATAAGGTCATTTTTCAAAAAGACACTTTAAATGAAATGCAGCCTATTATATTAGGAGAAAAAACAACATTTGTACAAATTCAGCAGAGTCTAATTGATATAGAAAAACTAGAAGAAGAGATTGAATCAAAACGAAAAAAGATGAATGAGAAAATGTTACTCGTTTGTAACTATGCTCACTTTCCATCACTTAGTTTATGGAATTTTCTATTCAGTATCGTTCTTCTGTTTGTGTCAGGTTATGAATATGTTGATAGTGATTTTTCAATTATATTTGTACTTCTTATTAGCTTATTTACATTCTTATTTCAACTTTTTGGCTGGATAGTTAATGACGAAAACAAACAATCGACTCCTTATTGCTTATCTAATTCAATTCTGGTTTTTATTGGTGTAATATTATTTTCAATTATAATTGCCTTTTTTACAAAAAGTTATGCTACTATTCTAAATGAAACATTTCTAATTGGAAATTGGATATACTTCATTACATTATTACCATTCATTAATTTTGTAGTTTTCTTTTATTTTGTTAGAAGAAAGATTAAAAAGTTGAAAAAATGGATTGTAACAGAATCTGATGAATCTGTTAAAAAATCAGAAGCTATTCAAAAAACAATAGATGAACTCACAGCGGTAATTAGTATTAGCAGAAAACTTTCTATATAAAATGTTTTCCAAATGTTTTAAAATTATTAATCAAATATTTGTAAATAACATAAAATAAGGTATATAAATTTTTTTAACAACAGCCTTCTAAGCTGTGGGTCTTGGGTTCGAATCCCAACCGAATCACAAAGAAAAAACTAAAGCTGTGCATAGCACAGCTTTTTTTATTTACAGGGGCTGCCCGCACGCAAATGAATTTGCTGCGGCTGCCCCTGTAAATAAAAATGGCAAAGCCATTTAGTTTTTTCTTTGTTGGAGCCCCCCACCAGGGAACACCGAGCGGTAGCGAGGTAATCCCAAATTCGATTAATTGAAATCTATCGAGATAAACTATATCATATAATTTTTACTACAGATATGTCATTTTAGCTGGATTTAATTCAGCTGTCAACGAATATCTGAAAAAAATTGGAAAGGCGATAGGGATTGATGAGCTGGATTTTTATGCAGCAAGACATACTTGGGCAACAATGTTTGTTAATGAATGCAAAGGATCTGAGTCAGAAACAATATTTTGTTTGAGTCATGTCTCTGAGCACAAAGTTACTTCCGGCTATATTAAAAAGAATTCGCCCGGATTGACCGGGCGAATCGCAAAGTCTTAAATTTGTTTCTATAACTCTTCCTTAAAGAAAAGTTGATAATAACTCATACCAGTCTTTTCATCAAAACCTTTTTGTATAAATTGATTACTTCCATGAATATAAATATGGAAGTTCTTATCCAATTTTATAACACTCTTAAATGACCTTATTTGTTTTTTTACAGCATTGTTGGAAATCGAAAATGAATCATTTATTAAAGAGCAATTTTCTTTTTCATATTCAGATTTGAATTGATTAAAGCTATCAATCATTAACGGATCAGATATCACATCATTTTCAAAATCGACTATTTTAAATGTTTCATTTTCTTTAAAATAACTCACAGATTTATTTAGCAAATCAACTTGCTGTGCTTTTGATACTTCAACTTGACGAGGAAGCTCCTTAACTACAAACGATTTACATAAGTTCATTACCATTTGCGTTTTATAATAATCGTCATCTCTTTGTTGTAAATGTAAAAAATCATCAAGCCAATATTTTGCCTCAATATTGCTATTAATGCTATCAAATACGGAAACTATAAATCCCTTTTCAGTTTCTTGATTAATTATTAAACATCCTTTTTCAATTTTGTTAATATTTATCCCTTCAATATCAAAAATTGAAAATGAATCAGTTGTTTTTTCAAATTTTAGAAACGGAAACTTATGTTCTGACTTAAAAATTCCAATGGCATCAACACATTGATTATCATAAGTACAATTATTAAAATATACAATGCAAAGTTCTCCTCCATTTATTTTTTGGTGTGTACTTTTTGCAAACAAATGTCTAGCAAAATTTTGGGAAATCTCAATAAATGAATCTGGATTGTTAAAAATTTGCCTGGAGAAAACGAAAGATTCATTTAAATCCAAAGAGCTTTCATGAAAAAAATGGAAAAGCTTTGAATTATTTAATAAAGGTAAGAAGCTAGTAACCAATAATCTATTGATGTTTAAATTAGTCGGTGCTAATTTAGATGACAATATAATTCCATCACCTTTTTGATAGTTGCCAACATAATGGATGATTGTCTTATTTACAGATTCTTGGTCTATTGTAATCATTTTGATTTTTTAATGAGATGATAGAAGATATTTATAAAAGTAAATGTATCAATGAAGAACCAAATCATTAACCCTCCAAAAATTGATATTAAGCTGACCTTTAGCCAATGTCTAAATTCTGGAGGACAACTCATTATTAAATCAATAATCCATTTAAAATGTGCATAACACAAAATATAACTATACAAGGTTAGGATTAAGGATAACATTACAATTCTTTTATTGAAAGAAACAAATTTTTCGAAAAGTATCTTCCGACTTTTCATCCATACGATGGTCTCATTGTTTCCTTGTAAAATGATACTAAGAAATGTAAGTAAGAATCCAAAAGCACACATACCTAAAGCAGGAAACTCTTTAATTAAAGTAACCCACTCACTGAAAGAGTGCTCTAAATTAATTAGGACTATTGCTAAAATGAACCCTAAGAAGGGACCAAAATAAAGTTCCTTCCAGTATGATAGCGTTTTGCCATACACATGATGTCTCATAAACTTCATAGCAATGTAAAGTTACGGAAATAAAGGCAATAATTTATTATAAATATCTATAATTCCGTTTTTACGTTCTAATTCTTGAACATCGGATTGTACTTGAATGTCTTTAATTTTAAAGAACTCATTATAAGTATCAAACATTAGATTTATTGGATGAAGTTTTCTCCCATTTTCTACATCTACAGAATACCCTTCAACTTTTAATTCTTTTATATTTTGAGCATAACCTTTGTCTGCAACATTAAGCATAATGCTATCAAAAATATTTTTAACGAAAGAACGTTTAAGTCCTAATGGGTTAAATTTTTTTCTAAGTGAAATTTGTTCAATTCTTATAAAGTCAGCATTATTATAGTATCCAGATTTAATGTTGTGGTCAATTATGTTATTCTCGGAAGAATCTGTTTTTTCTGCATAACATTGTAATAGCTCAGAAGGTTTGTAGAGCTCAACCACAATTCTTTGGTATCTATCCATGTTTAGCATACGTTCATATTCTTTACCTTTTGTTATCACAGGAAAATCTAAATTAAATCTCGACTTATTATCTTTATTCCAATTGTAATAAATATAGTCTTTTAGCTGTCCCAAAAAACATCCATTTCTGTTTATTTCATACAATAAAATATTCTTTTTTATGTCGTACAGAAAAATATTTGCAAAAGCCAATCCTTCAAGGTCTGGGTCAATTTCTACCGGAGTATACTTCTTCGTTTTTTTATCTCTTTTTGGAGGGATATCTTTATCTTGAGTTGTTACAATTAATCCAATTATGCAATTTTCATCATGAGATTGCAGAAGTGAAAACTCAAATAATTTTTCGTTAAAGCGAAATTCTTTACCTACCATAAAAAATAAGATTTCCTTAAAAGTTGGATGGTGTTCACTATCTTCTTTAGGAGTGATTTTAGTTGAAACAACTTCGATTTGTCTTCTTTTAGTTGCCATAAATTAATTATTTAGTGATTTATTAAAATCAATTTATAGAATTATATTATTTCAGTATTATTCATCGGTCTTCTTTTCTTTTAATTTTTCAATTTTCTTAAGGATTATTTCTTTTTCAGGCTTCAGAATATTTGGAATTTCCATAGATATTTTCTTACACTTTTTAATATCTAATACTTTTGGATCATATTCGGTAAAATCACTAATATTAAGGATATGAGTAATTGAATTAATTGCAATTCTTAAATATTTATTACCGTCGGATTTAATAGAATTTTCCAAGCATGTAAACCACCATGTTAATGATGTGTCATACCATTTATTTTGAGAACAATAAACACCAAATATCCTTGCATTATCAATGCGTAAATCACATATATTTTCTTCAAGTTCAGATTTTATCTCCTTTTTGACTTTAATTTCAATTTCAGCAACTCTATTATTAATTAATTCTTCAAGCTTTGTTTTCTGAAAATTAATTGCTTTTTCAATTTTTTTATTTGAAAAATAAAAGTTCCATAGAAAGGAAGCTCCTAAAAGCAGAACGGTTATGGATAAAATAATAAAGGAAACTAGTTGTAAAGTATTATTTTGATTTTCAAGCAATACTTTGTAAAACTCATTGATTTCAGGTGTGTTTGTCATTGAATTATAATATTTTTTTGTTATTTAATCAAAGTATCATTGAGGAAATTTATTATTTGATAATATGCCTGTATTACGAAACCTATTTTTGCGATAAAAAAAATATATGGAATGAAAGCCATTGCTCTTGGTGCACTCATTTCAGGATCAGGTTCTTTATTAAATTCAGGTGTTTTTTGATATTTACATTCCCTAACATAGAAAAATATTGTCCAAGCAATAGATTGATAAGCATAATGTAGCACATCAATGGCTAAGGCTATCAAAATATACTTTGATGGACTAATTAATTCAATAGGGATAGTTGTTGTGTTATTAACAGTAATTTTAAATAGCCAAATAATTGCTATGCCACCAAATGCAATTTGACGAGTTATATCGCTTAATTTTCCAGAAAACGAATTAGCAACTTCGTTATAGTCTGATAGCTTCATGATATTAATTATTTAAAAACTCTAGGCCCAGTACCTATTGTTCCTGGTTTACCTTTTTTTGAAAATTTGACCTCAATTTTTGAACTAATAGCTCTTCTAGCATGAACTGAATTAGCTTTTGAGCGTGATACAACATTGGATAGTTTAATTCGTTTATTTTTCAAGAGCCTTAACAATTCAGCTTCAGGAATCCCCGAGTAATTTGATACTTTATTTATTAGCTCGGAAAACCTCGATGTACTATCGTGATAGTTATTATTGCTAAATCTTCTTTTGTAAAGCTTTAATTCAGTATTCCCTTTCCTACTTGAGCGCGCCATATATTTTTCAAATTTTTTATGAGTTCCATTTCTACAGTAGCCCTATTGACTGTTCAGTTGGGTTGACATAATAAAGTTTGTACATAACTAAATTATTTATTGGTTAATATTTCCAACTTAACTGTGAGAAATGCTTGCAGACACACAAAAAAGACACCAGCCCGGTCATTAATCACAGGATAACTATTCAGAGCCAGTATTTAGAAA
>CAZNMO010000202.1:0-8323 GCA_964574195.1 uncultured Clostridiaceae bacterium
GCTTGAGCTTCCTGACTGTCTCTATGTTGATGTCTTCTGGTTCAAGCCTGTAATCAACTATGATCTCAGGCAGCAGCTTCTCACTGCCCATGGTTTTCAGGACTTCTCCATTCATTCTTACCCTCAGCTCATCAATTTTATCCGCCGGTATAGTAAAGCCCGCTGCCATTTCATGGCCACCGTACTTTACAAAAATCTCCCCATGCCTCGACATAGCTTCGAAAAGGTTGAAACCGCTGATACTCCTTGCAGAGCCCTTACACAGCCCTCCATCCATTGCCATTACGAAGGAAGGCAGATTATACCTGTCCACCAGTCGTGAAGCTACGATACCAATTACTCCCGGATGCCAATTGTCATTGCCAAGTACCAATACTCTTTCCCTGCCAAAATCAACTTCTTTTTCTATTTTGTCAATGGCAACAGACAGTATTTCATTTTCTATAGCCTGGCGCTCTCTATTATCTGTATCCAGCAGCTTTGCTATTTGCATAGCCCTATCGTTATCATCGGTTATCAGCAGCTCTACACAGCCTGCTGCATCGGCAATTCTTCCCGCAGCATTTATTCTTGGGGCCAGCATGAAAGCAACGCTATAGGCGTTTATCTCCTTTCCTTCGAGGCCACTTACGTTAAGCAATGCCTTTATTCCTTTGTTTTCTGTATTCAAAAGCCTTCTGAGACCGTTTTTCACTATGACCCGGTTCTCATCCAATAAAGGGACTACATCTGCGATCGTACCAATGGCCACTATATCCAGCAGCTCTTCCGCAAATGAAATGAACCCATAGGCTGCAAGCAGCGCCGATGCAAGCTTGAATGCCACACCGACTCCGGCCAGACCGGTATGCGGATAGCCGCAATCCTCCTGGTTGGGGTTGATTATGCTATAAGCTTCAGGAAGTCTTCCTTCACATTCATGGTGATCTGTTATTATTATCTCAAGCCCAAGGCTCCTGGCATGATCAACAACTTCATTGGATCTAATACCACAGTCAACAGTGATTATCAAATCTACTCCCTGTGATTTCAAATGGTCCATGGAGCCGTTGTTGAGACCATAGCCTTCTTCCAGCCTGTTTGGTATATAATATACGGCTTCAGCTCCGAGCTTTTTCATTGCCCTCAGCATGACAGCCGTTGAAGTGATCCCGTCTACATCATAATCCCCATATATGCATATCTTTTCTTTGTTCGAAATTGCCTTTTGTATTCTCTCAACAGCCTTATCCATGCCCTTCATCAGATATGGGTCATACAAGGCAGACAAGCTGTCATCCAAATACGCCTTCACCTTGGAGGCAGTATCCACTCCCCTGTTGATCATTGCTCTAACGACTATTTCCGGTAACCGGAACTCGTCCATTATCTGCTTAAGGTTTTCCATACCTTTATCATAGTTTATCCATTTTTTATTCAATATTCATCACATGCCTATCTCGAAGTATTACCCTATATTACTTGTATTGTCAGTTTGTTGATTCCCGGCACTGCCTGTCGTGTTATCTGCAACAAGTATTTGCGGCTTTACAGGTTCTGTCATTTCTTCCTTCTTGGGCTCCAGCTTCTTCAGCTCATCCTTCAGCTTTTTATTCTCTGCATTCAACTCGTTTATCTTCAGCTTGTGCTTTATTGCCCTCACTGCATCAAAGGGCAGCATTATAAGTACACCCACCAATGCCGAGCATAGAATGACAACTGCCTGTGACATACTGGCTTCAAACCAAAGGAAGTTTATCACTACCACCCCTGCGTTTTGAACAGCAAACAATGCGATAAAAACGGCAAAAACCAACGAAATTACTATAGTGAGCTGCATACGAAACCCTCCCATACTTATATTTGGCGGTCTATCCGACCAAGGTTCCAATAATCAATATGCTTTAAATCTAATATAATTCATTTATCCACATACTTCAATTAATATTTAACAAACAATAAGCGACTGTTTCGGAATATATGAATGATATTGAAAAAGGTAACAGTACTAAACTGTTACCTTTAAATATGCTAGCTGACGCCGCGTACTTTGAGCTTCTGCCTTAATATTACCCATAGTGGGCTGGCAATAAATATTGTTGAGTAACAACCGCTTATAATACCGATAATCATAGGGAATGCAAATTCCTTTATAGCCGGTACGCCAAGGAAGTATAGGGCGAATATCGTAAGCAAGGTGGTTACCGAAGTATTTATCGAACGGGCAAGGGTCTGGGTAACTGATTCATTGACCAGCTTATCGTAATCGATCTTCCTGCTTTCATGCTTCAGATTTTCTCTTATCCTGTCAAATATAACGATTGTATCATTTATTGAGTAACCAATGATCGTCAGCAGGGCAGCTATAAATGTACTGTTTACTGGTATCTGGAAAACTGCATATGCAGCTACCATCATTGCCGTATCATGTACCAGGGCAGTCAATGATGCAATTCCGAATCTCCATTCGAATCTGAAAGATACATAGACCATTATTCCTGCAAAAGCCAGTAGTACGGCAATAAGTGCCTGTGTAGCCAATTCCTTACCGACAGTTGGTCCAATTGTTTCAAAGGATATTTTTGATGAATCGATACTATACTTATCTGTAAATTCCTTTACCAGTTCAGCCCTTTTATTATTGTCGAAATTCACCTTTGTTCTTACTATAACCTGATCCTTGTTCTGTCCTGCATGAGTTATGGTAGCTTCAGGATCATACTTGTCCATTATCTGTCTTACTTCTGAAACCTCAAAGGTCCTGCCGATTGTTGCCTGAATCGAGCTGCCTCCAACGAAATCAATTCCGAGGTTCAAGCCGCCGTTGATAAACATGAATATGAGTCCAATTGCTAAAAGGGTAATAGAAATCCCAAACCATATATTCTTGCGTCCCATAAAATCAATGGTTTTCATATTATTTCGTCCCCCTTTCGCCAAAGTATCTCATGCTCTTTAAGACACCACCGTTTGTGAGCAGCCTCATTAAAAGCTTTGTAACTGTAATTGCTGTAAACATACTTAATACTACACCGACGATAAGTGTTACTGCGAAGCCTTTGATCGGTCCTGCCCCAAAGTAGAACAGAATTACGCAAGCAATTATCGTTGTAAAGTTTGAGTCAAATATTGTAAGGAAAGCTCTTCTGAAGCCGCTTTCAATAGCAGCTCTAAGGGTCTTGCCCAGCTTAAGCTCATCCTTTATTCTTTCATAAATAACAACGTTGGCGTCAACCGCCATACCGACTGAAAGCACCAGACCTGCGATACCCGGTAAGGTAAGTGTGGCTTTCATCATTGCAAGTGCAAACAGGGTGAGTGTAAGATAAAGCACCAGTGTCATATCCGCAATTGCTCCAGGTATTCTGTAGTAGAATATCATGAAGATGAATACAAGCAATATACCTATCTGACCGGCTTTTATACTCTGTTCAAAGGAATTTGCACCAAGCTGCGGTCCAACGGCAGTAACTGAAAGTGTTTCCAGCTGTACAGGTAGAGCACCGGCTCTTATGAGTGTTGCAAGGTCTCCTGCCTCTTCCATCGTTGCAGATCCAGTTATTATACCCTGTCCATTAGGGATCTCGCTCTGAACGGTCGGAAGTGATATAGCCTTCTTGTCAAGGTAAATGCCTATAACTTTTCCTATGTTCCTCTTAGTAGCTTCCGCAAATTTCTTTGCTCCGCCGGAGGTCAGTTCAAAGGCAACCACAGGCTGCTGTCCCATTCCTGCACTGCTCTGTGAATACTGTGCCTCTGCCTTTTTTATTTCATTTCCGGTCAATATTACCGTTTTTGTTTCCTCTTCAATAAACTCAAGTTGTGCTGTCTGTCCTATAAGATCCAATGCTCTCTGCGGATCCTGGATCTCTGGAAGCTGAACTTCTATCCTGTTCTTACCTACTCTTGTTATTACCGGTTCTGCTACACCAAGAGCATCGATACGCTGTCTGATAGTAGCAACTGCTCTTGTCATTTTTTCGTCATTTACGGGATCATTTGGATTATCTTTGGCTTCCAACAATACCGTAGCTCCACCTCTTAAATCAAGTCCAAGCTTTATCATCTTTTGTACAGGCAGAATTTCATATTTCCCTATATTAAGTCCGTAGAACGCAATATACGCAAACAATGAAATTAATAGAACCAATGCGACGAACACTACAAGGCTTTTCGACTTCATTTGTATATTCCCCCTTTTTTTGAATTCACAATGGTTATTATATAACTTTTACATTTCTTAGTCAATGTGGAAGAATTGCTGTATAAAGATTTATGATTCCTTACTACTGGTAAATAATCATAATTCTCCTTTTGTATTATTGCCAATAAAAAGCATTTTATGCTCATTCAGTGATGCAATATTCCTTTGAGAGCCTTATATAGCCCGCTACCGAGCTGCGGATCCCTTCAAGCTCTTCCGGTGTCAGTTCCCTCACGACCTTTGCAGGGCTTCCCATCGCAAGGACTCCTGATGGTATGGCCTTTCCAGAAGTAACCAGTGAATTGGCACCTATTATCACATTATCCCCTATAACAGCACCGTCAAGTATGACCGAACCCATTCCGATTATACAATTGCTGCCTATGGTGCATCCATGTACTATTGCCATATGACCCACAGTTACATTTTCACCGATCCGGGTCCCGAAATCCTCATCACAATGAACAACACATCCATCCTGGATATTTGTTCCTTTTCCAATTATTATTTCATTCACATCAGCCCTTAGCACAGCATTGTACCATATGCTGCAATCCTCAGCGATCGAACACCTTCCTACAATAGTGCTGTTCTCAGCAACGAATGAGTTATCTGAGATAGACGGCTTGTAAGCCTTGTACGCTATTATCATATTTCCTCCTATAAGCATTTTAAAGCAGTAACATACAGATGTTTATAAACATCTCATATATTACTGCCTATGTACTGATCGGTTATTTTTTATTGTAGCCTTAAAGTGAAATTTTATGTGATGTTGCAGGCTTTATTCTGCTGTTCTCTACATTTTCACATTTCTGGTTGGCAACAGTACAGGAAGTCTTGCATGCTGACTGGCATGAATTCTGGCACTCACCGCAGCCTCCGTTCTGTGCGCTTTCACATAGTGAGTTGCTATTGATTGTTCTTATATGCCTCATTTGGTATCCTCCTCCATCTTTTATCATTATATGATTATACCATATTAGTGTATTATGGAAAAGTGGTATTTGCATTTGTATATGAAAAGAAGCCAAAAACTGATCTAATTCAGATTAACGCCTATAACTCCACCTATCGATCCCACCACACTGCCCATAAGAAGCTTTGCAGTGAAATATTTATCCAGGGTGAATTGCTGGCCAAAACCCATACCCAAAGGTATGAGAAGAACTGTGAATAACAATCCCATTACCAGTCCGAAAAGCCAGCCCTTCATTTTGATTTTCTTCCCGCCGAATATGCTTGCTACTGTTATACTTACAATCATAATGACCTGCATGGTGATGTTCATAGAGGAATCGCTCACACTGGTGAACGAAAGCACAAGAGCGTAGATTATTATCATGACAAAGGATATCAGGAAGCATAATCCAAGTGATTTAAGGAATATTCCGTACAGGCTGTTTCCTTTTTCTTCTGTTGGCGACTTCTTTGTATAATCCTTAAGCTTTCTCATACAAAATAACCCCCTATAGTATTAATTGAATCGCAACCAAGGTTTGTTCCCTATAAATCTATTCGCCATAGGGGTTATTTATTCGTACATAAAAAAAGTAACTTGAACTCAAGTTACTTTTCTTCACCGTTTTCTATTACTTTTCCTACTGCCCATCTGGCAATCCTGAGCTTAACCTTATCAGCGCCAACTTCTATTGTCAGCACATCCTCTTTGGCATTAACGACCTTTCCGTATATACCGCCGATAGTCACTACTTCAGTACCTTCAGTGACACTGTTTCTCATGTCCTGTGTAGCCTTTTCCTTCTTTTTCTGTGGTCTGATAAGGAAAAAGTAAAAAGCACCTATTACGACCGCATATGGTATTATCCACCCTAAAGAATTTAAATCCACGTTGCTTATTCCTCCTTATTTCTGAACTATACTTCAAACTTACTATTCTATAAACAAGTCAAAAATCCTTCTGCTTATTAAATATAGTATAATTATATTTACTTTTCATAACCGTATTTCTCGAAAAAGTCGTTCCTGAATTCAACAAGACTTTCATTCTCTATTGCTTTCCTTATCTTTGACATAAGGTTCTGAAGGAATCTGAGGTTATGAATGGTCGTAAGACGTCCCCCAAGTATTTCTCCGGCTTTTATAAGATGCCGGATATAAGCTCTGGAAAAGTTTTTGCATGCATAGCAGTCACATTCCTCGTCCAAAGGCCTGAAATCCTCGCTGTATTCTGCGTTTCTTACAACAAGCTTTCCTGTTGATGTCATCACTGTGCCGTTTCTAGCAATTCTTGTCGGCAGTACGCAATCGAACATGTCAATGCCTCTGATCGATCCATCCAGCAGGCTATCAGGACTGCCAACGCCCATAAGATATCTGGGCTTGTGTTTTGGGAGCTCCGGTACTGTGTATTCCAGTACTTCATTCATTATGTCCTTAGGCTCTCCCACACTCAGTCCTCCAATGGAATACCCAGGTAAATCCTCCTCCACCGACCTTCTTGCGCTTTCTATCCTTAGATCCTTGTAGGTACTTCCCTGCACTATTCCAAAAAGCGACTGTCTTTCAGTATTATGGTGCGCTCCTTTGCATCTTTTGAGCCACCTGATTGTCCGTTCCATTGATTTCTTTGCATAATCGTAATCACAGGGGTATGGTGCACATTCATCAAATGCCATTATTATGTCTGCTCCCAATGAGTTTTCTATCTCCATTACATATTCAGGGGTAAAAAGGTGTCTTGAGCCGTCCAGGTGGGATTTGAACACTACACCCTCCTCTGTGATCTTTCTAAGATCATTCAGGCTGAATACCTGAAACCCGCCACTGTCAGTAAGTATGGGCCTATCCCAATTCATAAAGCCATGAAGCCCGCCTGCTTTTTCCACCAGCTTGTGTCCAGGCCTGATATAAAGGTGGTATGTATTGCTAAGTATTATCTGTGCACCTATTTCCTTCAATTCATCCGGTGTCATTGCTTTTACGGTGGCTTGTGTGCCTACAGGCATAAAGGCAGGAGTATCAATTATTCCATGTGGGGTATGTACTCTTCCAAGCCTGGCACCGGTCTTGCTGTCCTCTTTTATCAGTTCGTATCTTATTGTCAACTGTATGTACCTCCGCAATTTATTTCTCAGTATTTTCCGATACTGCTACCTTTCCGATAACCCCATCCTTATACTTCACGACCCGGATATCTGCATCCGAGACCCGGAATATGATACCTTCGTATATTGGCCTGCACGACTCCCTGGATATATGCGTCACTAAGCCGCCTAGAGTATCAGCAATACTTTCCGGAAGATTGACCCCTATCATTCGATTAATCTCAGCAATACCAGTTGCCGCAGAAAAAACATTTGTACCTCCCTCATGAGAAATACTGTCTGTAAATAGGTATTTCCTGATTGCAAAAATACCAGCAATTGAAAGCACACCCAATATAAAATCAAAGGTACCCTTATTTCCTATCAGCATGTTTCTGGCGATAGCATACAACAGAACCTCTATCACACTTCCGGGTGTATGCATGATAAGCATAGCAACCATTTCAACACCAACAACCAGTAAAAGTATATGCCCAAGGAATTTTTGCAGGACATCATATGTATCTATAGGGTTCGTCTGATATATCAGTACCAGATATTTTACCAGGTCTACCATTCCAATTATTATTCCCGCTGTTATGAACATGGCAAGTATCAGTTCCAAGTAAATTGTCATTCTCATAACCTTGGTCTTAAGCTGGCTAATTTTCATATAACCCCCCCTAAAATATCAAATCAAATGATCAGCATGGCATCTCCGAAGCTGAAGAATCTGTATCCTTCTGCAACCGCCTCATGATAAGCCTCCATAATGTTCTCCTTGCCCGCCAGTGCACTGACAAGCATCAATAAAGTTGATTCCGGCAGATGGAAATTGGTTATCAGCCCATCTGTGATCATAAATTTGTAGCCAGGATATATAAATATGTCCGTCCAGCCGCTGTCCTCCTGAAGCCTTCCCCTTTTCTGCATTATAGACTCGAGTGTACGGGTAGAGGTGGTACCGACACATATGACCCTTCCCCCGTCTTCCTTTGTCTTATTGATAATTTCTGCGCTTTCAGACTTCAGCTCATAATACTCCGAATGCATCTTGTGCTCTTCTATATTATCCACTTTTACTGGTCTGAAG
>CAZNMO010000203.1:0-8291 GCA_964574195.1 uncultured Clostridiaceae bacterium
TATCAAATATTTATGCTTAACTAATACTTCCCCTCAACAATATGAAGTGATCCCTGGTCTCCTTCCTCAAAAAGAACTTTGAAGGAGGATCTGTTCAATTAAAAATGGATGTTGTCCGAACTGATGTGACCAAAGAAATGGCAAGTTCGGTAATCAAATTTGATGGACAATTTAGAGGGCCCCAGACTCAAATAAATTGTAAAACGTACGAGAATTACGTTCTTAAAAAGATCAATGGGAAATGGCTTATCGACTATTTCCAAAGTTATCATTTCCCAATTGAAAATAACAAAAACTATTCAAGCATACACTTGCTTAAAGTTCCATCTAACCAATCAATTGCATCTCTAAATGCTGCTGTACAAAAAATCAATCAGGCAATAGCTAAAATCGGATACCCCGGATTTGGTTATTCAATAATGAATATCATCCCCGAAAAAAATGAGAAGTTCAATTATGTCATGACAGGTAAGTGGGGAAATGAGCAAATATATAATACCATTCACAATGATCCCGAATTCAAAAAAGCAATTGAAGAAGTCAAGAACACGTTAGTCCCATTCTTTAACGACGAGATATATGTGAAATATATTAATAGACCTTAACTATTATCGCATTACAATAAATTGGTTTGGCACACAATTCATTTAGCTTGTGAAAAGCATGTGAAATTACCTGAAACCCGGATAAGTTTTCTCTTGTGTTAAATCACAGACATCCAATTGCATGATGGGTTAGGAATATTTTTATTCTCATCAGATGGCGTATCCAAATAGCTAAAAGAGCTATTTTGGTTACCTTTGCACATCCTTTTTGAACCATTCACAAGCAAATAACTTATGAAAAACAAAATGGATTTCTTATAAATATTGTTTTAAACTAAAGAATTTAGAAATGGGACTTTTTAATTTTGGCAGTACAAAGCCTGAAATCAAAGATGAAAAAGAAGCGTTCTTAGCGATAATCTATGCAGCAATTGCATCCGATGGAACTGTTGAACCCGAAGAGATGAACGCGCTTGCCGTAACATTAGCCAATAAGAGCATTTTTAAGGGGATTGACCTTAATGATACATTTAAACGAATCAATAAAATTCATAAAGAAAGTGGATCTGTTTTGGGTATAATTGAAGCTGCAGCACCTAAAATAAGTGAAAACTACAAATTTACAGTTTTTGCAACTGCCACAGACTTCTTATTAAGCGACGGTACGGTTGCTGATGAAGAGGAAAAAATGCTTTACGATTTAAAAGCAGCTTTAAATATTTCTGATGAAGTAGCAAAGAATATTGTAGATGTCATTGTTATTAAAAACAAGTAACGATTCATAAAATTTCGTTTGCTCGGTCAATGATTTTTCGGTCGTAAAATCTTCTCAAAAAAATGAAAGGATCCGACCGGAAAATAATCATTGGCGAAGTACCCTATTATCTATATTGGAATTAGCCTCTCAATAGGACTTTATTTCAGTCATACAGATTGGTTTTATTCATTTGTTCCAAAATGTCTTTCATCATATCAATTTGAACTTTCTGTAACTCCATAAATTCCTGCTGCTGATCCATGATAAAATGATCAATTATTTCATGCAAGGTTCTTATCTCAAGTTCAGATTTAAGGTTCACCATATAATCTTTTTTCGCTCTTTCCCTGTCTTTCTCTTCTTGCCGGTTTTGGCTCATCATGATTACCGGAGCTTGAAGAGCGGCTATACATGACAAAATTAGATTAAGAAGAATAAATGGATAAGGATCAAAACTTTTATTTGTCAACCAAACAACATTCACAATGATCCATAAACACAGAAATCCAAAAAAAGAGAGAATAAAAGTCCAGCTTCCTCCGAACGTGGCAACCTTATCCGCTATTTTTTGTCCAAATGTTAATTTCGTATCATCCTCAACATCAATCTTATCCGTTAGCGTCTGGTTGAATTTTATTGAGTGCAGAACGGTTTTTTCAAGGTCTGAAAGTTCTCCAACTTCTTTTATCAAATAATTGGTAACAACTAAATCTCGATACTCATTCAATTCACTTAATGCCAAAGAACTTTCATGTGAAAAAAGAGGATAGTCCTTCTGTATAAGCTCCAATATTGAATGCCTGATTGTTTTTGCCGAAACTCTTTCCGAAACTGGAAATTCTTTCCCGGAAATATCACTTATGAAATTTTTCATATTTAGGTAAGTTGAAGTTATCTTAATCCATTTGCTTCTGAAATAATGCAAACCGTCCCAGAGGAAATATATAAAAAATGCTCCAGAAAGGAGCATCATTATTAACCAAACTAATTACTTTACTTCTTTTTCGCTTCTTCTTTCTTTTCTACCTTCATCTCTTTAGCTGCTTCTTTTTTTACAGTCTCTTCTTTTTTAGCGGCTTCCTTCTTTACTGCCTCTTCTTTTTTAACAGCTTCCTTTTTTACGGTTTCACCCTTCTTTACTGCTTCTTTCTTCTTTTCAAGTTCTTTTTTTGCTGCCTCTTTTTCCTGCACAGCTTCTTTTTTTACTTCTTTTATTTACTTCTTTGCCTCAGTTTTGGCTGGTTCTTTTTTCTGAGGGGGTTGATTTATAGAGAATCCTGAAAAAACTAATCCAAGGATACACGCAAAGATTAAAACTAACTTTTTCACAAGTAAAATTTTTTAATTTGAATATTGAAAAAACCTGATATCTACCTGAAAATTAAACCAATTCATATACGAAATCTAATACGTATAGTTTAGCTTTTTTATAACGAAAGTGTTCAAGCACCATAGGCTGAAACTATTGGTTTTAGGATCGCTCTATTTCGCTTCCCCATTATTGCTTTTCTGTAGAAAATCTTTCATCACAATATTGGCAACTGCGTTGAAGTCGTTGTTGTAATGGTGGCTTCCCGGTAAAGTCTCGATTCGAATATCCCCTTTTGAGAATTCACTTTTCAGCGATTCTTCCTCCTCCGATCCAAAAACACAGACAAGGTTTTGTACACTAACTTGTTTCAATCCATCTGGAACGTTATATCTTTCGTTATTTTTAAGATGCAACATATCACTGATGTGAATTTCAAAATCACCTGTTAAATCCGGGGAAAAGCAGTATACCCCTTTTATGACCCTTTTTAGTTCATCCGGGAAATTATTCACAATAAACGGAGCAACACAGGCTCCAAAAGAATATCCCAGCAATACAAATGATTTTTTGTTCCAAAGTTGCATATAATAACGAATTACCTGACTAAAATCATTAGCAGCTTCTGGTGGGGTCTTTTCATTCCAAAAATATTTCTGAGCATCAAGTCCCACTACGGGCATTCCGTCTTCTGCCAGTTTATCACAAATTGAATGATCAAAGCTTGTCCAGCCACCATCCCCTGAAATAAAAAAAGCCAAAGGCATATCATTTTCTGACTTTGAAAGCATAGGAATAATTGGCAAATCGCTTTTCATAGACAGGTTTTCTTTCTGTTGAAATGTTTGGTTCTTTAAAGCCATTTTTGAAGAATAGTCTGGCTCATTCTTTATTTTCTCGTAGGCAGTCATAAATTGTGAGAGCCAGTTCTTAACTACCGAAAAGCCATGTCCAACATTAGGCAAAGAAATGATCTCTGCCATGTTCATACTTTCAATGAATCTCTTGGTATCTTCATAATTGCAGATTTGGTCGATGGTCCCATTCAATGCGATAAAGGGAGCTGTCAAATTTGGACAACTGTCAAGAAAATATGATTTTCCCTCTTTTAAAACATGAGAAGGAAGGCCTGCCCCTCTACATAACGGTTTGTCGATTTCTATATCAGGGCAAAACCCAATAGCAATAGATCCTTTAAATGTATTCGCCGGAGCTTGTGCCAATGCTCCGTAAACCAGTGTTGCCCCTGAAGAATAACCAATCAGAATAGGTTTCTCATATTGACTGAATTTATATTTCTTTTGAATGGTCATACTTATCTCCTCAAAGTCACCGGCAGAATAAAAACATGATGATTTCATGGATCGGACATTCTTCAGGTATTGAACAATATTTATACCCACAACCATAGCTCCCTGGGAAACAATGTGCCCTGCCATTTCGATCACTCCCTGATTCCATCCACCGTCGCCGGAAATAAATAGTACAAAAGCATTGGGAACTTTCTCTGGATGATAAACGACTACTTTTCCAACCGGATTCAACCTAAGCGTATCAACTGAATTTGCAATGACATTTTGCGATAGGATTACAAAGACAGATAATATATAGACCAACTTTCTCATTTTGTGTTTTTTCAGGGTTTGATAACATTGGATAACACAGTCGGCACTTGCAGCAAATCGTAATCGTGCTGGTAAATCAGGTATTTGTTATACCATTGAGGATCGAATTTGTCCTTGTATTCGCGCAGCCCTTTGTACTGAGCAAACGAACGGATCTTCTCATAAGCAAATTTCATTGATCTTTCCGGGAACGTATGCGGGTCATCCAATCCGCTTAACGGGGCAAATCCCAGGTTAACGTACGTCAGATTATTCGATTTCAGATACTTGAAAAGTTCAATTAAAATAAAATCCATCACCCCGTTAGGAGCATCGCTGGTTTTACGGATTAAATCATAAGTTCCTTCGCCAGGAGCATAATCCAGGATAACATTAAGGAAAGCTATAATCTTCTCTTCAGGACTTTCCACCGTGATGATAGTTTGTTCTTTTAGTTCTTTCCAGTCGAACATCCCCTGAGAGAAGATAATTTCCGAACGTCCCATGTCGTTCAGCCATTCATCACTCACCGCTTTTATTTTCTGAAGAACGCCGTCCTTAACTGGCGCTTCATGAATAGTAACCTTATATCCGCGATCAGTTACCTTATTGATTGCATTGCGCATGGGCTTACGGGTGCTTCCTTCGAGCTTGAAATTAGTTAAATCAACAACTCCTTCTTGCCCAATGAATAAATCCTTTTTGTGAAGCTGATGATATATTTTTAAACTTTCTTCAGGCACCCGGTAATAGATGCTTTTCATCCCATTTTCAAAGCAATACTTGTCAAACTCGATGATACATTTCTTCATTTCCTCCTCACTTCCGGCTACCGGATTTTCAAGTACTACGGCAAAATTGCCGGAAATCCGATACGATATAAATGACTTTTGGCTTTCATAAAAAAATATCATTTTATCTTGCAAGGATTTAAAATAATCAAGCGAAGAACTTCCATAGTTTTTTATAAGCTCATTGACCAGATTAATCTCATCCTCGGTTTTGTTCATACCGGGCTTATAGGACCGAATAAAAGAATATACCAAAAACACAATTGATATGCCCCCACTAATTTTTAGGGAAAAGAGAAAGTCCTTTGCAAAACTACTTCTGGGGACCAGTTCATTGCTGCCAATTAAAAAATAGTTTTGCAGTGTATATCGGAGAGATCGGAGAAAACTAAAATCGATACTGAAATGCTTCCTGTCAAGAAAATAAAAACCCACCACCCCATAAACTATGGTTACGATTGCTGTAAATGCCGCAGTTTGCAACCCAACATTTCGTATCCGGGGATTTGTCTTGATATAATATTCCCTGTGAGTAGTGATTAATACCATCAGGACCAATAAAGCGGCTATTGCCTCTTCAAAGTCAATGGCTTTGGTTATATGGCCAATAAGTGAAATAATACACAGAACAATTGCAAACCACCAGGCAGACCGGAGTCCTTTCAACAAAAAAGTTGCAGTTCCCAAAAGCGATACTCCTGCAACTAGGACCAGAAAATTTGAGGCATGAATAGCTTCAACAGGAAAGAAATCCTTCAGCAAAATTAAGCGTTCCGAAATGGCAGGCGTCAGTACCGAAGCCAAATTAATAACTCCCAAAATAAAAAGCAGGAAGGCTGGAAAAACTCGTAGAAATAACCTGTTCGCTTTCAATAAGAATGCAACTAAGCCAGTAACCAATGGTGTCCAAAATTCAAAAAGACGGTAAAGTAATGTGATTGCTATGGCATTGATGTCATTAAACCCGAATCTGATCAAAACGTAAGAGATAGAAATTTCAATGGCTCCAAATCCACGAAGAAAAGGTGAAGCAATTCGAAAAAAAACGGAAATAACATATCCTAACATGGCTGCAAGTAATGAAGGCTGTAGATTAAGTGCCATCATTGCTACATATAATTGAGCAATCCCGGAAAATTCGATAATGACAGAGATTAGAACAGTTGTTGAAAAATTCCTTCGGTCAATCTTATTGGTTCGAAGATCGTCCATAAAGATTTCAGTTGTAGGAACCATCCTTACCAACAAAGAATAAAAAAATCCTTTCTTCAAAATTGATCTGTAAAAAAATGAAAGTATAAACTTCAATAGAATAATGGCTGCCAGAGCATACCATTCTCCCGAACCGATAGTCTCTTCTACAATGGCGTATAAAAAGGTAGGTAAAGCAACAATAATAAGAGATAGTATTCCTGCAAATTCGTAAATCGAGGATGCAAAATGAATCTGGCTGTTTTTTATTCCTTTCTTTTCAATGGAATTGGTAAAAAATGCTAGTGACGATATGCCTCCTGCCGGGAGAAAAACACTGATAAAGTTTCGTTTGATGAAAAGTATTATTGAATCATCCAAAGAAATTTTATGCCCGATTGCCCTGAAAGAAAAAACATACGTCAATCCCTGAAATAAAATATATATGATAGTCAGGGCAAGCCCAATAAATACCCAAGCTAAATTTGCTGACACAAGGGATTGACCAACGTTTAATAGTTCGGATTTCTGGTGCCGGATAAACCATATCCCCAAGGCTATAAAAAATAGAGTAAGAATGAATTGAATAATAATCTGCTTGTTTTCAAGGACAAATGGACTGGCTTGCTTTCTCATACGAGCCACCAAAGCATCGGCAGAAAGTTTAATTACCATTCTTGAAACTTATTTTTTGATTTTTAATCTTAACCAGATTGTGGCTAACCTTTAAAATTAATAAATATTCATGAAAAAATTATCTCATTATAAGTCCTGGGTTGTTTAGGATATTCAATGACCGAGGTGTTGATCCTGGATACAAAAAAACAGTGGCATGAATCTTCTTAGTAATGCTTTTCTATGAGTGTTTGGTGGATATTTTATTTTTGTTAAATGAGAAATACTTGAGAATTAAAACTCATAGCTGAAATAAATGCCTTTACTCTCTGAATTAATAAATGGAGAGATCGCAATATGTTTTGAAAAATTCTTCATAATGCCATCATAGGTCCAATAGGTGGCATTGGTAATGACAAGTCCGACTGCAGCACCCATCACTCATCACTAATCCAATCGCTCCTCCGTTCTTAAGTAAAAAGCTATTAAGTAGTAAAAAGACCAATCAATTCTCCTTAGAGATTGAGATTAGATTTTCACTGAAAAGATTCATATCGCTAGTATGTTATTTCCTACAAGATCTCAAAAATTAGGATATCATAGAATACATTGAAATATTTCAAAAAAGCAAATAAATCAAACTATAAAAATATATTATTCTAGGCTCCTTTAAAATAAGTTTACAATAAAACCCGATTACATATTTTACTCTTTACTTTTTTGTCTCTATCCACAAAATTTCATGAGATTTTAGCGAACTCTATTTTACAATCACCGCCGAACTCACTTTAATTTCCATCAAATAGCCTTTGCACATCCCTTTTACTTTAACCGGTTGACCAGTTTGAAGCTCCTGAATAACAGCTAGGTTCGATTTTGCCCAAGTGCTGTCGAGCTGGCAACTGATTCCCTGCATCTCGTCTTCCAGAACCAGAAGGTAGGTCCCGTTTTCAAGCTTGCTTTTCGCTGCGAGTTTCCCGTTTATTTCAAGTACTTTCTCGCTGTATTTAGCTGTAGCAGCGGTTTCATTTTGCTGGAATTCATTGATCAGGGCCGACGCTTCAACCTTAAAATCAGCATTTAGTTTACTGAGGTCGGCATGGGGCTTGAAAAACATTTTCAGGACAATTCCTGCTCCGGCCATAATGGCAATCAGGACAATTCCAATAATATATTTGGCTTTCATCCGTTATTGTCCATAAGGTTGATATTCTGCTTTTACAGTAACTTCCATCTGTTTGGCAATTTTGTCGCGTACCAGCGATGGAATGGCAATGCCGTAATCTTCAGGAGTAACTTTGAATTTGGCAGTCCCGATAAGCTTTCCATTTTCTTGTCCGAGTTTTATTGGAACGGTGATTGTTTTATCAACACCGTGAACGGATAGAGTTCCGGTTACTTTAACTTCGGCTGCAGGATTTTTCAGCATTTCTTTATTAAACCCTTCAATTTTCCCGCTGAATTTTGCTTTGGGGAATT
>CAZNMO010000204.1:0-8273 GCA_964574195.1 uncultured Clostridiaceae bacterium
ACAGTGTTGTCCATACTCATAAGCTCCTGAGCCCATTTAATGATATTATCCATAGCTTCCTTCCTACCCTATATTTATAACTTTTCCTGCAGCGTTCATCTTTTCTATTATCATATACATATTGCCGACAATGCCCACTTGCAGCTTTTCTTTAAGCTGATAGTAGTCCAAACAAGTCCCGCAGCTTATTATCTCAACACCTGAAGCCTCAAGCTTGCGGATATTCTCCAGCACCTCGGAGCCTTCAGCGGTCAGCTTTACTCCGCTATTCAGGAACATGATCGCTTTTGGAAGCGGCTTTGTCTCGGTAAGTGCGTAGGTATAGCTCTTCATAAGCACTTTGCCCAGCTCCTCAGCCCCTTGGCCCAGTTTGTCTGTTGTTATTACTATTGCTATGCTGTCATCCTTCAATATTTCCTTCTGAGCTCCGGCTGTTTTCTTTATCTTTATATGATGACAGCCCTTATCCTCAGTTATCTCAAATTCATAATTCAAATTGGATGCCAGCCTCGACACATTCTCCCTGGCAGTAATATTATCTACGATGGTCAACACTTCTCCCTCGGACATTTCTTCCAGTGCCTTCTTTGTCAGTATTACAGGCTGTGGGCATGCCAACCCTCTTGCATCTATTTCTTTCATTTCTTCCATCCTTTCTTTGACCTATTTATAAATTAATGTGAAGGCTGCTGCTGGAGCAGCATTACATATGCAAACATATAGCGCTAATTAAATAGATATTTAGATTATAACATTATTTACTTTTTTTTAAAACAAATGCAGAGCTTTTGTGTATATATGTATAGAAAAAGAAAAAATGCATACAAAAAAATAAGCTAATATTTATTATATCAATTATATATAAGTAAATTATTAAAAATATTAATAATTATATTGACAATATTAATATTAGTATTATAATGAGCTTAGCTGATAGTAAAAACGAAGCTTTTATATATGAAAAGGAGGTTAGAATATGAAACGAGAGGTCATGGGACAATGTCCAATCTGCAGCGGACCTGTTGAGATAACTGAAATTTCCTGCAACAGCTGTAAGAGTACCATACGTGGTCACTTCAAGCCTTGCAAGTTCTGTACCCTATCCCAGGAACACAAGGATTTTGCTGAAGTTTTCATAAAGAACAGGGGTAACATCAAGGAGATAGAACGGGAACTCGGGATATCTTATCCCACAGTAAAGGGAAAGCTTGATTCCTTGATTATTGCCTTGGGCTACAAGAATCAAAGCCCTGCCCCGGAAAACAGGAAAGAAATACTGGAACGCCTTTACAAGGGTGAGATCACCTCAGAAGAGGCTTTGAGTCTATTGAATGAATAGGAGGTATATATAATGGAAGAGAAGATGCTGATACTGAAAATGCTTCAAGAGGGCAAGATAAATGCAGACGAGGCAGTAAAACTGCTTGACGCCCTGGAAAAAAGCGGTGTCGGTGCTGAGCCGTCCAGCACCAAAAGAAATGATTTCAAGGATGAATTTACTACAAAGCTTAACGATATGAAGATCGATGAAAAGCTGAACAAATTTGGGGAAAAAGCCACCAAAATAGCTGAGACTCTTGGGGAGAAAGCCGGTAAGCTTGCTGAGCAGCTGGGGGAAAACATCAATCACGAAAAAATAAGCAGCAATACAGAAAAATTCACGGAAGAGTTTGCAAAGCGGATGGAGAGCCTTGGCCAGGACATAGCCGAATCGGCCTCAAAATTCGCAGATACCTTTTCCAGTCAACTGGATGCTCTTTTTGAAGGTAGTTACGAAAAATATAGATATAACAGCAGCTATACCTATCCTGTAACTGAGGCGTTCGATCTTTATCTGAAGACAAGCAATTTCTCTATAGCTGCCACACCAAGTGAATCCAATGATATCAAGGTAAATATCTATGCGAATTCCAATGTTCCTCAGCTTGTTACCGACGACTTCTTCAAAGTAATAAAAGAAGCCGGCTGCTACAGCCTGACATCGGAATTTCCCGGCAGAACAAGAGGAAGGATAGAGCTGCAGCTTCCCAAGGGTTTGGATATACTAACTGTTTCAACGAATAATGCAAGATGTGAAATCAGCGGTATTGAGACCAAGCAGCTGAATTGCAGTACCTCAAACGGGAGAGTCCTGGTAACCGGCTGCAGTACTGAGACCATAGAAGTTCTAACTGATAATGAAAAAGTGGTACTCAGCGGAGTATCCGCAAGAACAGCAAATATTAGAACCTCAAATTCAAAGATAACAATAGAAAACTGCCGCCTTGACAATATAGATGCAAAAACCAGCAATGCAGCAATAGTAGCCACTGCTTACCGCAAGGGTGATTCCATCAACTCAGCTTACAGCTTCAATACTACCAACGGGAAGCTTGATATAGGGCTGGGCTCTACAGAGGATACCGGACATCAGATCAATGCACATACTACTATGGGGAGCATAGATATCAACTTGGCAGGGCTTACCTTTACGATGGACAAGAAAAATATCCAGACTGACAGCGCAGCCGATGTAGCCAGCGAAAGCTTTGATAGTGCGCCATGCAAGCTGACTCTCAAGGCAGTTACAACAAATGCCCCTGTAAATATATATAAGATCTGAAAAAAATTATAGTGTGAAAAACAAAAGATCCTTCGTTTCACTCAGGATGACTCTCAACTGTCATACTGAGCAGAGCGAAGGATCTTCTTTCTTCATCTTAACGACTTCTTTTTCCTTTTCCAAACAGGCCGAAAAGTACCAGAACTCCAGCGCCCATCATCAGCAATGGTATTATAAGCTCCCTCTTCAAGTAGATCATGTTCCAGGTGATAACCTCAAAACTGTTCGCATAGTACAGCACCCCCATTGCCAGCAGTATCGTGGCCGGCACCAGCGGCCAGGTGGAGATTCCCATGTAAGCTATAAAATATATCGCATAGAAGGCAAATCCCAGGAGCAGGAATATGCTTGGGGACGCGTATCTATCATTCATCGACCTGAGAAGTATCAGATATATACCTATTGCATTGAGCAGCATACCTGGAATGATAAAACCTTGAACTTTTTTTGTATAGTAGAGGATGATAAAAATAATTCCAAGTGCTATAAGCAGGGTTTCAAAGGTTATATCCATGCGAAAAAGCCTGGTGTCATGGAGCACCGACATTAGTCCTATGGCTGTGAATATTCCGCCAAATATCATAAATGGCTGTTCCCTTCTGATATAAAATGCACATAGCAGACCCAATCCTAGAAAAAGAGTGAAGAGGCTTCCGGTACCAACGTTGTAATTTCTCAGATACATGGATACTCCCAGAAGTATCAGCACTACACCAATAGCAACATTTTTCCTGTTCATTAATACAACAACTCCTTAATTGTTCAGAAAATCAAGTGCAGCAGTCCATATCCAGCCAAGTATAAAGTTGTAGGTGTAAAAATACTTGGCCAGGGTCGAGGCTTCCAATCCCTCCGATATCATTGAAAGCGGCTTCAAGGAGGATGCAGGCGCTATGATCATAAACAGAAGCATGATGATTATTATGTTCTTGAGCAGCCCCACTACCGCACCGCCAATACCATTCACCTCTTTCAGCCCAGGCATTGACATTACTCCTGCCAAAAGACCTTCCGCTATTCCCAGAAGAAGTCTGGCAGCCAAAAATATCAGTACTACTGATATCGCATTTATTATTAGTACCGTTACAAATGAATTCAAATCGGTGCCAAAGCTTTTGCTCATAGAGAAAACAGTACTTTCTCCTGAAGGAGACAACAGCATGCTTTGTATAAAACCCTTCTCTGTAAGGTATACTCTAATTTTTTCTTCAATGGCTGTATTCTCTACAAGGAACAGGGCAACGACCTTGTAATAGGTTTTCGCCACCAAGATAGATACCATAAGGCATATTATACTTGATACCGACATCAGCAAACCTTTTCTGTAGCCTGAAAATGCACCCAGCAAAAGAATTGCAATTATTGCATAATCAATCCAGTTCATAAATGCCTCCTCACTTCTTCTTTGGCGCCTCAGAGCAAATACGGGAATGCCAATGAAGCCTCCTTATTTTACATACTCCAGCAGCTGCAGCTTTCTGTTCGAAACCAGAAACAACCTATTATCTCCACCTGCATATACTCTGTTTATTTCCGAATTTGACTTAAACCTGGAAACAAGCTCTCCTTTTGAGCTGATCACCAGCAGCTCATCATCGTAGTATAATATAAAGCTATTCTTCATCGGATATATCGCCATAGGCAACCGCTCTATATCCATCCTGTGCAGCATACGCAAATTGTCGTCATAGCATACGACCTGTGCCTTACCCTTGTTCTGCAGTACCAAGGTCACAAGACTGCTTCCCATTGCCGCTTTATGTATTTCTCCTTCTATTTTCGCTTCCTTCTGAAGTTTGCCGTCGCCAGCATAAGTATAGAGAGCGTCCTCACCCAAGGCTAGCAGTACATTCTTACTGTAACAGAGTTTTGTGATTATTTTATTGTCGAAGTTCTGAGCCCAGAGAATATCCCCCTTAAGATTATAGGTAATGACCTTTGTTTTTATAACATCGGCCGACGTATCCAGGATCGATATGGAAAAATCATTATCGCCTCCGGTAAAAGCCAATATATGCGAATTTTCCACCAGGATACTTCCAACCTTGCTTCCGTTTTGAGTAAACACCTCGCCATGACTTCCAGTCATACCCTTGTACTCCACCAGAAAGCTTCCATTATCCTCCGTAAAAAGGTCCAATATCTCATATTTGGCTTCATAGGTCCACAAAAGTTTACCCTGCAGGGAATAGTAATAGATCCTATTGACTGCATCGGTAATTACTATGTACTCCCCTGCCCCGGCAATTTCGGATACTTTGACAGGAAGCTTCTGGCTCCATGCCACACTGCCCTTTATATTCTTCGCCCTGAGGTTGGTGTCTTGAGCTTCAATAAGCAGGTCTTTGGTACAGTAGACCAGGCTGCTGCTATTTGATACTGCAGAAACCTCACCTGTGACCTGCAGTTTTCTCCTGCCGTCCATGGCAAAGGAGGATTTCTGGGTAGTCTTGCTGTTTATAAAAAGCAAAGTGACTAAGACAACGATAATTGCAGCTAAAAGTACAATTATAGTTTTCCTTTTAGACATTACTTTGTTCAAAATCTGCACCTCACATATTGAAGTACGCCACCCGCGCTAATCCGAAGAGGCATATTATTAGTAGCGGTCAACTTCACTAATATATACGACTTTTTCCATAAAAAGTATTCATCCTTCATTCATTGCCTTCAAATTTTCTTTTCTCCATTGAGTGCGCAATGGATATATTTTCGCGAAATATTTAGTTCTATATGGAGTTATTTATTACTATTATAGAATAACACAATTATACAATAAATTCCTTCCCTTAACATCCCATTTATTTTCTTACGCCTGAATTTACATATTTGGTTTGGGTAATACTTTAAACAAATACATTCATTAAAGGAGTATGGAATGTTGAAGGCAAAATTTGAAAGAACAATTGACATTAATAAGCCCTATTCCTTTTCCTATTTCTGCAATTATTTGGAGGAGTGCATGAGCAGCTTCTACGACGGCAGTTACAGCGACATAATAATTGTGTGCATTGGGACGGACAGAGCCACTGGTGATTGCCTGGGGCCTTTGATAGGTTATAAGATAAAGGATATGAAGTATAACAATGTACATGTATTTGGTACTTTGGATGAGCCTGTGCATGCAAAGAACCTAAATGAATACATCCGGCTCATAGAGCGGTTCAACAAGCCCTTTATCATAGCGATCGATGCATGCCTGGGCAGACTCGAGAGAATAGGTTATGTGAATATTAAGGAAGGGCCCCTCTCCCCTGGTTCCGGTGTGAATAAAAATCTTCCTTCCATAGGCAATATAAATATCACCGGCATTGTCAATGTTGGGGGCTTCATGGAGATAATGATATTACAGAATACAAGACTCAGTGTAGTCATGAATATGGCAAATCTCATCGCCAACGGGCTCAAATATAATATGTGGAAAATGAACAAGAATCGGCCTGAAGCCGAGGAAAATCAAATTGGGCACCAACTTGCATCAGTGCTTGTCAATGATCTGTATATCAATAATGATTATGCAACCTCTTCAAATGACGATTAAGAAAGCGACCAACGGCCGCTTTCTTAATCTATGTCCTCATATATATCACAAAAATCTCTATGTCTTTTTCTAAATATATCCAATATCTGCGGATCAAAATGCCCGGGCATTACCCGTCCATCCCCCTTGGTGATTATGTTGAAGGTCACGGAATGATCGTAAGCCGGCTTGTATACCCGCTTTGTCCTCAAGGCGTCATATATATCAGCCATTGCAACGATCCTGCCTGATAGTGGTATCTCTTCTCCAGCCTTATTTCCCGGATAACCTGAGCCGTCATACTTTTCATGATGATTCAAAGCAATTTCAGCTGCCATCACAAGTTGATTGGAATCTCCAATAATTTTGGCCCCCAGCAAAGTGTGGCTTTTCATTATATCAAATTCATCTGCAGAAAGCTTCCCCGGCTTTGTAAGTATGTCCTTTGGTACAGAAAGCTTTCCTACATCATGCATCTGCGCTGAAAAAGCTATGGTATCCAAGTATTTGATATCCATCCCCATGCATTCTGCTATAAGCCTTGAATATGCATTTACCCGCTTGATATGTATGCCTGTTCCATCATCGTTTGCTTCCGAAGCTCTGGATAGTGCGTTGACCGTATATATAAATGCAGAATTTACCTTATTCATCTGGTTGTATATATTCCGGATCAGATTGCTGTTTATACATAGCTCCTTTATTATCCCTGAATCATATTGTGAGACATTATTCTGGTAGTTAACTCCAAGTATTGCCGTATCTGTTGTTATGTAGCCTGCATAGTTGCTTACCGTACCCATTATATACTTCAGCCTTTGGTCAAATAACCTTCCATTGATCATGATCCCGAACTGGTCCTGGTTATCACAATTCATGAAAAAAGCATTCTCAAATTCCCTTTTGGCACCAAAAAGTTCATTGGGATCTATCAAGCCTGTAATATATTTATCCTTGACCATATCTCCACTACTGAAATCATACATGCAAAGCTCATTGTCCTCGGAATTCCAGCTACCAACCAATATATACCGTGGCTTGTTCACCGGCAAGGTATCATTCAAAAAAACACAGCTCAGAAGGTGTTCAATAGAGTTGAAGTCCCGAGAATCATTTTCGGTAAATTTTTTCAGTAAACAATCAGTTTCACTGTTTATAAGGTCATTTATATTGTAACATTGCTTGATATCCACATATTTTCTCTTAAAATCCATAAATATCTTTACTGTATTATATAGATTGGAACCAATATCAGATTTTCTCATATAATATTCCATAGGCATGACTGATGATTTTACAGCCCTTTTATCACCAGTACCCAAAGCAAGCACCGGGATGCAATTATCTGAATCGGCAACAATTATGGACTTACATACCGAATAGTCGTAATCATCCACATCCACTATGACAGCTATGGGATTGTGTTTTTTTATATATGCTATAAGTTCTGTCAAGTTGAATTGTTGGAAAACTACTAAATACATATTCAATATACGCCTTGTTTCATCATTAAGGACCGGATCCTTTGACAGCAGCAGAACATTACCGATAGAGGTCATTTACTATCCTCCTTAACCTGTTACAAAAATTAGTATGTCTTTAGTAAAAGATTGCTTTGTTGAAGCTACAGTGAATTGGCGTGTGAAATACTATTCTTACCTTTATTTTTCGACTTATACAGCCCTTTGTCAGCAACCGATATAAGTTCGTTGACTGTCTGTCCATCATTAGGGTATGTAGAGATTCCTATCGATACAGTAAAACGTGGATTACTTGTTTCATTTACCTTTTGCTTGAAGCGCTCAGCAACAAACTTGGCTTCACTAAAACCCAATGTTGGGAGAACTATGATGAATTCATCTCCTCCATACCTGCCAAGATAATCTACCTCCCTGATATTACCGGAGGCAATATTGGCAAGAGTTTTAAGGCAAAGATCGCCCGTAACATGTCCCAGAGAATCATTGATTACTTTAAAATTATCTATATCAAACATAACAATGGAAAAACTGTCTATCTTCTTATTGTTTATGAGTCTTTCAATAATATTCAATATGGTTATTTTATTGAATGCCTTTGTTAGCATATCTGTTTTAGATATCTCCAGCAGCCTCTCATTTGATCTTTCTATTTCAAATACTCTTTTCTTTA
>CAZNMO010000205.1:0-8265 GCA_964574195.1 uncultured Clostridiaceae bacterium
TGTGTATTCATGAAGGAGATCTTGAAATGCTCAAGAACAAGAGGCAGAATCTTTCTACTGAAATCGGCGGCTTTCCGGTTGAAATGGCAGCAGACAGGTTGTTGGCCGATGGCGATGAATTGAAGCTGGGAGAAACTGTGCTGAAGGTAATTCATACACCAGGCCATTCCAGAGGTGGAATCTGCATATATTGTGACGGTCATCTGTATTCAGGAGATACATTATTTGCCTGCTCCATAGGAAGAACTGATCTGGAAGGCGGCTCCTTCGAGGAGATAATAGCCTCTATAAAGGAAAAGCTTCTGGTACTGCCGGAGGCTACAGAGGTTTATCCCGGACATGGGCCTTCCTCCACAATACTTATTGAAAAGAAAAGGAATCCTTTCCTTCAATCATAATATAGAATGACCTCTCTGCAGAGTTCGTTTATGAATATGCTTGTGGCAATAGGATAGACTATTGCTAAAGACATAATCGCAGGGAGGTTTTTTCATGAATAAGTCTTCTAAGAAATCGTTGCCTGAGAAGCATAAAAACAAACAGCAACAGGAATACAACGAGCTTATAGATATGATAGAATCAGGTATGGAGGATTATGAAATAGCTGAAGAGCTAGGCATAGCACCAAATTATGTTTCCGATATAAAGAGAAATATGTATGATGACATGATATTCTAAAATTGTAAGGGATAAGTCCATTGTAAGAAGAAAACGCTGGCTTTATAGAAAGCATAAGGCTGAATACGCAGGTGAGGTTATGATAAGGATCAGGTTGAAGAATCATCAGTTCTATAACGAAATAGAAGACATAATACGCATGTATTATGGAAAATGCGAAATAGAGAGGCTGATAGAAGCCCTGCCTGATGACGGGGATATTCTTGAGAAGCCGGCAGTGCAGATCACAAGCAGTCTTGAGCAGGATGCAGATGGATTCAGATGTACAACGGAATACATTAGTGAAGATAGACAGGATACAGCAGTTGTTGTAGGCGTAGCTGACCAGATGGATAAAAAGTCGCTGAAGCGCCTGGTAAAAAAGTCTGTGTACAAGCTACTGGCTCTAGTCTTTGAAAAGGAGTTCCCCTGGGGGATACTTACCGGCATAAGGCCGGTAAAAATAGTGCATGAGCTGCTGGATAGCGGTGTAAAGGAAAATGAGATAACCGACAGGCTTATTGGAGAATACCTTATGAGCAGCGGTAGAGCGCACCTAGCCCTTGAGACAGCCAAGGCAGAGCGTCCCTTCATATATCCTTGTGATGAAACCAGTGTAAGCATATATGTGGGAATACCCTTCTGCCCCAGCAGATGTCATTATTGCTCCTTTACATCCAATTCCATAAGTGCTTGCGGAGCATATGTTGAGCCTTATCTGGAAAGCCTGATGAAAGAAATAAGGTCAGTGGCAGAATATCTGGAAAGCAACAGCTATTGGGCGCAATCCATATATATTGGCGGTGGTACACCGACCTCCCTGACAGCAAGCCAGCTAGACAGGCTTATGAAATGTATTGGAGAAAGCTTCGGCAGCCGGCAGATCGAATTCACCTGCGAGGCGGGAAGGCCGGATTCCATAACTCAGGAAAAGCTTCAGGTATTAAATGCTAACAAAGTAGACAGGATAAGTATCAATCCTCAGACGATGAACGACTTGACTCTGAAGAACATTGGAAGAGCACACACTACGGCACAGCTGTTGGAAAGCTTCAAACAGGCCAGAAGTGCAGGGTTCAACAATATCAACATGGATCTGATACTGGGACTTCCGGGTGAGGGGCTCGAGCAACTCAAGTATACCCTTGATGAGGTGGGGAAGCTAGGACCAGAGAGTGTTACAGTCCACACAATGGCAATAAAAAGAGCCTCGGTATATAATGAGGAATACAACCGTCTGCAACTTGCCGACAGCGACAGCGTGCTCAGGATGATGGATCATGCTATTGAATTCCTGAAAGCTATGGGCTTGTATCCATATTATCTATACCGGCAGAAGCACATGCTTCAGAATCTTGAGAATATTGGCTTTGCCAGGAAAGGCTGTGAATGCATTTATAACATGCAGATAATGGAGGAGCGGCAGACCAATGTGGCATTTGGAGCGGATGCTGTGACCAAGATCGTAATAAACAGCCGGAACCAAATAGAGCGACAGCACAATATAAAGGATGTAAGGCTGTACATAGAAAAAACGGAAGAGATGATCAAAGACAAAATAGATATTTTGGAGCTGCTTGGGAAAACATATTGACATAAATGATGCTCAATATTATAATATTACAATAATATACCATATAGTATAATATTTTGACCTGGATCGGGAGAGTAGGCAGTTGACACTGTGCAGGGAGAGGATACCGGCGGCTCGTACGCATTGACTGGAAGTATCCTTACAAGCTGCAGCTGGCTGAAGGACACCCGTGAGTCCGGTTGCTGAACAGATTCACTGAAAGGCAGCCGCGTATATTCTGCGTTAAAGAAAAAAGATGGATTATCCAAACAGGGTGGCACCGCGGGAATATAACTCTCGTCCCTGACAATATGTCAGGAACGGGGGTTTTTCATTTTAAAATGAAATTCAAGTATATTAAAATAATATTTAGGAGGGACCGATCATTATGGCAAGAATCAACAGGACACATTATTGCGGTGACCTTAGCCTCTCTAACCTGGGTGAAAAGGTTACAGTAACAGGCTGGGTACAGAAGAGAAGAGATCTTGGGGGACTCATTTTCATAGATCTGAGGGACAGAAGCGGCATTATCCAGTGTACAGTCAACAAGGATACCAAACCGGAGGTATTTCAGGAAGCCTTCAAGGTAAGAAGCGAATTTGTACTGGTCATTAAGGGTACAGTGGTAAAAAGGTCGGAAAGTGCGATAAACAAGAAAATGCCGACCGGTTATATAGAAATTGATGTAGATAGCCTTGAGATATTAAGTAAGGCAGATACGACCCCTATATACATTGAAGATGATCTCAATGCCTCGGAACAATTGAGACTAAAATACAGATATCTGGACCTCAGAAGGCCGGTAATGCAGAATTTCCTTTTCACAAGGCACAGGATAGCCAAGGTAGTAAGAGACTACATGGATCAGAACGGCTTTATCGAAGTGGAGACTCCAATACTTATAAAGACTTCTCCTGAAGGAGCAAGAGACTATCTGGTGCCCAGCAGGGTACAGCCGGGCAACTTCTTTGCACTTCCCCAGTCTCCGCAGCTGTTCAAGCAGATACTTATGGTATCCGGCTTCGATAGGTATTTCCAGATAGCTAAATGCTTCAGGGATGAAGATCTCAGGGCAGACAGGCAGCCGGAATTCACACAGATAGATATGGAGCTTTCCTTCGTTGAGAAGGAGGATGTAATGGAAGTCAATGAAGGGCTTTTGAAAAAATTGTTCAAGGAAGTATTGGATATAGACATTCAGACACCTTTCAGAAGGCTCACCTATAAAGAAGCCATGGAACGTTTCGGATCGGATAAGCCGGATACACGCTTTGGCATGGAGCTTAAAGAATTAGGCGATATAGTAGCCGGTTCGGAATTCAAAGTGTTTGCAGACACCCTTGCAAACGGCGGAATGATCAAGGCAATAAATGCAGAAGGCTTAGGGGAAAAGTTAAGCCGCAAGGAAATCGATGCCCTTGGTGAATTTGTAAAGACATACAGGGCAAAAGGCCTTGCATGGATCAATATTACTTCCGAAGGGGTCAAATCACCTATAGCCAAGTTCCTCAAGGAGGAAGAACTCAACGGAATAATCGAAAGAGTTGGTGGAAAACTAGGAGATATAATTTTCATAGTATCCGACAAGCCAAAGGTAGTATATGACTCTCTGGGACAGCTGAGGCTAAAGCTGGCAAAACGTTTTGAACTTATAGACAACAGCATTTATGATCTGCTATGGGTAACAGAGTTCCCACTGCTTGATTTTGACGAGGAAGAAAACAGGTATGTTGCGATGCTGCTGGATACAGATCCGCTCAAAGTGAGAGCAAAGGCCTATGACTGTGTATTGAACGGTTATGAGCTGGGTGGAGGAAGCATAAGGATCCACAGGCAGGAGCTTCAGGAAAAGATGTTCGGATTGCTGGGCTTTACACAGGAGCAAGCCTGGAACAAATTTGGATATCTTCTGGAAGCCTTCAAGTATGGAACACCACCACACGGCGGACTTGCATTCGGCCTGGACAGGATAGTAATGCTGTTTACGGGGACAGACAATATAAGGGACGTAATTGCATTCCCCAAGACCCAGACAGCTAGCTGCCTTATGACCAATGCACCTTCACCGGCTGAAGCAAGACAATTGGAAGAGCTGCACATAGACATTAAGGAATAAGACAAGGGGTTGTGTCATAATACAGAATTGAAGCTATGACACAACCCTTTTTTGGAGGTATAAACCAGATGAACCAGTTTTCAAGAACAGAGCTATTGATTGGCAAGGAAGGCTTAGAGAAGCTTAAGAACAGCACCGTTGCGATCTTCGGTATCGGCGGTGTAGGCTCCTATACTGCAGAAGCCTTATGCAGATGTGGCGTAGGAAGGCTGATACTTATAGACTACGACGATATATGCCTTACAAATATAAACAGGCAGATACATGCAACCAGAAAGACCGTCGGCATGCCAAAGGTTGATGCTATGAAGGAAAGACTGCTGGATATCAACCCCGATGCAGACATAGTGATACAAAAGGAATTATATAATGAAGAAAGCTCAGGCCGGCTGCTGCTTCCAGAGTATGATTACGTTGTAGATGCAATAGATATGGTCACATCAAAAATTAGTCTTGTGATGAAGTGTTTTGAAATGAACATACCCGTGATAAGCTGTATGGGAGCGGGAAACAAGCTGGACCCAACAAAGCTGGAGATCACTGATATATATAAGACCTCTGTGTGCCCTCTGGCGAAGGTCATGAGATATGAGCTAAGAAAAAGAGGCGTTAAGAAGCTGAAGGTCGTGTATTCGAAGGAGGAACCCATAACTCCCATCAAGGATGTTGCCGACTGCAAGACCAATTGTATCTGCAGCAACAAGGAAACAGCCAACTGTACAAAAAGAAGACAGATCCCCGGAAGCATATCCTTCGTGCCCTCTGCGGCCGGTCTTGCCATTGCATCTGCTGTGGTAAGGGATATGCTTGGGCTGTAACTGCGAAAAATGTTTAGCGCGAAACATTTAGCTATTGACAATTGCTTTATTTATAATATAATAAAGTTAGATACCGGTACGGGGTATAGGAGGGGATAAGTTGGAAAGTAAGGAAGTAAGTAAGGAAGACATTCTCAATCGGATGAAAAAGATAGAAGGACAGGCTAAGGGAATACAAAAAATGATTGAGGAAGACAAATGCTGCGGGGATATAATGGTGCAAATATCTGCCATAAGGTCGGCGATCAACAGGGTCGGTGGACTCATAATGGATAGATATATAAAGGATTGCCTCAAGGAATCCCTCAAGAATGACAAATCAGATGAGAGCATTGATGAGGTTATAGAAACCATAGTAAAATATGTAAAGTAAAAGGATAGGATCGGTCGATGAAAGAGATAGGGAAAGTAATAAAAATAGAAGAAGACCAAGCAACGATAATAATAAAAAGGGGTACAGCCTGAGGTGAGTGTGGAAACTGCCAGGTAGGCAGGGAGAAGCTTGAAATGGTAATGACTGCTGACAACAATGTAGATGCCCAGGTTGGCGATGAAGTTGAAATAGACCTTGAGAACATGAATTTTATGACTGCAATGCTGATAGCCTATGGTTTTCCGCTTTTGGCACTGATAATAGGGATATTCGCAGGCTACTACGGTTTATTGGCGCTGGGCTTCAGCGACGGTATGGCACAAGGCCTGGGAGCGGTGATAGGCTTGATTGCCTTGGCAATTTCCTATGGAGTAATAAAATTCAATGAAGAATCCATAAAAAAAATGAGGAAATTTAAACCTGTGATAGTAGGAATTAAAACTAAATACAGTAATTGACCCTCAAACCGGTTTAGTTTTTAATCAAAATATTTCGCGCAAATCATTTTACATTAACAATCTGATTTCGCGTAAATATATCCTTGATTTCATTGAATTCGCGCCATACCCTAGTGTAATACCTTACGCGCGTTCAATATATTTATCGATTAAATGGATAGAATAAATATGTAGCAAAAGTAATATATGAACAATGAGATATTATAATAACAAAAGATAATTTGCATGAAGGATTTCAGCAGATTTTTGAAAGGAGTATTATTGTGAGTAAGAATATAAAAACTGTGAATCAGAATAATTTTGAAAACGAAGTATTAAAATCAGATAAACCCGTCCTGGTAGACTTCTGGGCAGCCTGGTGTGGACCGTGCAGAATGGTGGCACCGGTTATAGACCAGTTGGCCGATGAGTACGAGGGCAAGCTTGAAATAGCAAAGGTCAATGTTGATGAAAACCCTGAATTGGCAGGGAAGTACGACATAATGAGCATCCCGTCAGTATTTCTGTTCAATAAAGGGAGTAAGGTTGATGGCGTTATCGGAGCCAGACCCAAGCAGATATTTGATGATATGCTTAAGAAGCATATCTAGATGAATAAATATCAACCAGAGCGTTTATGATAATTCATAGGCGCTTTTTTATTAAGTGTTTAATAGCCTCGTCCCGGCAGAAAGAGATACCAATACACCCATATATTAAAAAAAATTTAGCAATACTAAAAAATTTTGGCTTTAATATAAAATATTTCTATGTTATTATTAATTCTAATCGGTTAATTTTCTTATGTTTCTTAAATATTAAATATATAAATTCGAACAGGAGGAAAAACCATGAAACTGGATAATATCAAAGCAATCGACAAAGAAATCAATGAGGCGATCCTAAAGGAGCTTGGAAGGCAAAGAGACAAAATCGAGCTTATTGCATCAGAGAATTTTGTATCTCCTGCAATTATGGAAGCCTTGGGAACTGTTCTTACCAACAAGTATGCCGAGGGGTATCCCGGAAAAAGATACTACGGTGGCTGTGAAAATGTTGATATAGTGGAAGACCTTGCAAGAGAGAGAATGAAGAAGCTGTTTGGAGCGGATCATGCAAATGTTCAGCCTCATTCAGGTTCTAGTGCCAATGAAGCGGTCTATTTCACAGTTCTGGAGCCAGGAGATACAGTACTGGGAATGAATCTCTCACATGGAGGGCATCTTACACATGGCAGCCCGGTCAATGTATCCGGCAAGTTCTATAATTTTGTGCACTACGGTGTATCAGAAGCTACAGGAAGGATAGATTACGAAAATGTAAGGGCTATTGCAAAGGAATGTAAACCAAAGCTCATAGTAGCTGGAGCCAGCGCTTACGCAAGAAGCATAGATTTTAAGGCCTTCAAGGATATCGCTGATGAGGTTGGTGCACTTTTGATGGTTGATATGGCTCACATAGCAGGTATAGTTGCAGCAGGCCTGCATCAGAATCCGGTACCTTACGCGGATTTTGTAACTACTACTACCCATAAGACCCTCAGAGGGCCAAGGGGTGGAGCAATACTCTGCAAAGCCGAGTATGCCAAGGCAATAGACAAGACAATCTTCCCCGGAATGCAGGGCGGACCGCTTATGCATGCGATCGCTGCCAAGGCGGTATGCTTCAAGGAAGCAATGAGTGAGGATTTCAAGACCTACATAGCCCAAGTGCTTGCCAATGCTTCAAAACTGGCTGATTCGCTGACCGAAAGAGGAATAAACATCGTATCCGGCGGCACGGACAATCATCTGATGTTGCTTGATCTCCGGAACAAAAATATCACCGGCAAGGATGCAGAGCATCTGCTTGACGAAATTGGAATTACTGTAAACAAGAATACCATCCCCTTTGATCCTCAGAGCCCATTTGTCACCAGTGGTGTGAGGATAGGTACTCCTGCAGTAACGACCAGGGGTTTCAGAGAAGCTGACATGGTGGAGATAGCAGATATTATCAATCTTGCAGTATCAGATCCGTCAGCAATGGATGAATGCAAGCGGAGGGTAAAAGTGCTTTGTGACAAACATCCCCTTTACCCGGATTTTAAATTTTAATAAGCGCAGTTAAGCAATTGAAGGTGCCTTGCACCTATTGCTCAAACAGACAAATGATTGCTATAATAAAGGTATGTCCTATAAATGTATAACATGTAGGATGTACCTTTTATTTTTGAAAAGGAAAGTGTAAATGCTATGACGATGAATCTGATATACAAGTCAATAATCGATACCATACTTATGAATATT
>CAZNMO010000206.1:0-8223 GCA_964574195.1 uncultured Clostridiaceae bacterium
AAGATAATGAGAACAAGAAAGCTAATAATACTGCTGTCTGTTATAAGCATATCGGCATTTATGCTTTGGAGCAATGTATTTTTTCCTTTTAGCCCATCAAGGCATAATACATCATCAAATGAAAATGTCCTTTCTCCTGAAGTATCCCAAAAAGAAGCGGAGAACAAGGTCACAAATATTGCCCTTTTCGGCATTGACACCGGAAGGGAAGAAAACGAAGCCGCACATTCGGATGCAATCATGGTCGTTTCCATAGATACGGTCCATAAAAAAATAAAGCTGACTTCCCTCATGCGCGATACCTATGTAGGTATTGAAGGTCATAAAAAAAACAAGCTGAACGCAGCATATGCCTTAGGCGGTCCTGAGTTGGCCGTTAAAACCCTCAATCAGAATTTCGATTTGGATGTTGCAGACTACGCTATCATAGATTTTGTAGGGCTTTCAAGTATTATTGACACTATGGGAGGCGTCGAAGTAGAGGTCAAGGAGAAGGAAATCAAGGAGATCAACAAATACATGAAGGAGATTGCCGATATAAAAAAGGAAAAGGCCACCCCCATAAAAAAGGCCGGACTTCAGCTGCTTAACGGCAACCAGGCTACTGCATATGCGCGGATCAGAAAAGTAGGCGAAGGCGACTTTGACCGGGCAGAAAGGCAAAAAAATGTCATGTCCTCACTTTTTAAAAAGCTTAAGGAGCAAGACCTTACCAAATACCCCAGTATTGTAGCAATGCTTCTGCCTTATGTAAAAACAAGCCTTTCCACACAGGATATCATCACAACCGGGTTGGACGTATTGTCGCAGAAAATCGGAGATTTGGACTGGTACCGTTTCCCATTGTACGGTTACTGCAAGGGAGAGATCATTCAAGGTGTATGGTATCTTACCGCCGACCTGCCCCTCACCAGGAGCCATATCCAGCAATTCATTTATGAGGATGTCAAGGTAGAACCTTTGAAGGAATCCTTTTAGAAGTGAGACAGAGGAACAAGTAAGCTGCCTACTTGTCCCTCTGTCCTTATACTATTCCCAGTATTTCACTTGCCTGATCTTCCATAAATTGATTAGTGTATAATCTGTAATAATATCCTTTTTTATTCATCAGCGTGCTATGATTGCCGGCTTCAATTATTTTGCCGTCGTTTATGACCAATATCCTGTCCGCAGCTCTTATTGTAGACAGTCTATGGGCTATGATAAAGCTGGTTCTCCCTTTTAAGACCTTTTGAATCGCATTCTGAATTATTTTTTCTGTTTCAGTATCTACAGAAGAGGTCGCTTCATCAAGAACAAAGATCTTAGGGTCGGCAATGATTGCCCTGGCAAAGGATATGAGCTGTTTTTCCCCGGTCGAAAGCCTGCTGCCTCCTTCTCCCACTTCAGTGTTGTAGCCGTTTTCAAGCTTCATTATGAATTCATGAGCATTTACCAGCCTTGCAGCACTCATGATCTCTTCTTCACCGGCATCAAGCTTTCCATATCGTATATTGTCCTTTACCGTGCCGCTGAAAAGATGAGGAGCCTGTAGGACATATCCCAGATTGGACTGCAGCCATAGCTGGGACTTTTCCTTATAATTGATTCCGTCTATTAATATTTCCCCCTTAACAGGTTCATAAAACCTGCAAAGAAGATTTACTATTGTACTCTTGCCCGAACCGGTCTCCCCTACCAAGGCTATACTTTCTCCTGCCTTAATATCCAGGTTGAAATCCTCCAAGACCTTTTCGCCGTCCTTATAGTAAAAGGCAACCTCCCTGAATGTTATATTCCCCTCTATCTGCGGCCAATTTTCCTTTATAGGGTCAAACACATCACCGTATTTTTCCAATACCTCCCCCGAATCAGTTATTTCAAGCTCAGTATCTATCAGTGACATTACCCTTTCAGCAGAGGCTTGTGCTGCCTGCAGCTCGCTGAATATCCTTGCAAGCTCCCTTACAGGCTCGAAAAACTGAATAGTATAGGATATAAACAGCACCAAGGTTCCGTAGCTTATGCTTTGAAACATTACGCCCCTGCCGCCATACCACAGAGCAAGTCCGGTCCCTATACTCCCCAATGTAAGTACGACAGGAAGGTAAACAGCCGAATACATGGCCCCCTGTACAGAAGCTTTGTACATGTCAAAGGTCAGTTCCTTGAATTCTCTGAGATTTTCCTCCTCTCTCACCAGTACCTTAGTAGTTTTTGCACCGGATATCCCTTCATTAAAAGCCCCGGTTATACGGGAATTAAGCTTTCTGACCTTCCGTTGGGCTTTAAGTATTTTTTGCTGGAAATAAACGCTTACAATTGCCAATAAAGGTACAACAGATAAGCTTATCAAGGCCAGCTCAATATTTATAAAACACATTACTATGGCTATACCGATCATCATTGTGAAGCCCCAGACCAGGTCTACCAATCCCCAGGCTATCGTATCCCCCAGTCTTTGCACATCCGAAGTCATTCTGGCCATCATCCAGCCTACAGGTGTTTTGTCATAATATGAGAAGGAGAGCTGTTGAAGCTTGTCAAAGCCCTTATGTCTGATATCATAAACCATTCCCGTTTCAATCTTTCCTGCGTTTATTACAAGCTGCCTTACATTAAAAGCTTGCAGCAGTGTAAGCAGAAGATAGGCTGCTGAAAAAGCCCACAAGCCTTGAAATGTACCTTTCAATACGAAGTTGTCAATTGCATATTTAGTCATCAAAGGAAATATTACATCTATTCCTCCTACTCCCGCCATAACGACGCAAAGTCTGATCACATATTTTTTATATGGCTTGATATATGAAAGCAGCTTAAGCCATAATCCAAAATCAAGCCTCTTGTTATAGTCCTGTTCCTGATTGCTTGTCATAACGTCATCTCCTCTTCCGGGTTCTGTATTTCCCATATCCTCCTGTAAAGGCCGGGCTCTAGAACAAGCTCATCATGCTTGCCTGCCTGTGTGATCCGTCCATCCTCCATGACCAATATCACATCTGCCTCCGACAGGGTATTTATCCTATGGGATATAATAAATGTGGTTACTTCCTTTTTCCTTTCCCGGAGTGCTTTTCTTATGGCTGCATCTGTTTCCGTATCAACAGCACTCAGGGAGTCATCAAAAATCAATATGGGGCAATCCTTTATCAGGGCCCTGGCAATAGCAACTCTTTGCTTCTGTCCCCCAGACAAGGTCACTCCCCTTTCTCCCACCATTGTGTCATAGCCTTTTTCAAAGCTTGTGATAACATCATGTACGGCTGCTATCCTTGTCGATTGGTATATCCGGTCCTCGTCGACAGAAAGCTGGGCCATAGAGAGGTTTTCTTTTATGGTTTTTGAATAAAGGAAGGACTCCTGTAATACAATGCCTATTTTTTCCCGTATCCATCTTTTATCAATATCCTTAAGCTCTACACCGTCTATTTTTATGGAACCCCTATGGTATTCATATAGGCGGTGCAGTAAGTGCATCAGAGAGGATTTCCCAGAGCCTGTGGGACCTAGGATCGCTACGGTCTGCCCTTTTCCGGCACTGAAGCTGATATCCTTTAGCGCTTCTTTTCCCGCTTCATATTGAAAATACACGTTCTCAAAAATTATTTCTCCGCTTATATCGGGCTTTAGGCCCTCTTCTGTTACATCAAGGGGCTGATCGAGGATCTCCTTGATCCTTCCCATGGCAACAGCGGTCTTCCCCATGTCAGTAAGTATCCTGCCCATCTGCCTAACCGGCCAAAGCAGCATTCCTTCGTAGGTGGTGAATACTACCAGAGTCCCCAGGGTCATATTCCCGGATACCGTCCAGTATACTCCGGCCATCAATACTATAGCCATTTGCAGCATGGTCAGAAAATCTGAAAAGGACCAGTACCATGCAAATAAATCTATCAGATCTGATACTTTATTACGGAAATCCATGCTTTTTTCATTAAATTTATCCCTTTCATAGGCTTGCCTCCCAAAGGCCCTTACAACCCGGACTCCTGTCAGGTTTTCCTGCAGAACTGCTGAAAGCTTTCCTTCCGACTCGTCACACTTCAGAAAGGAAACCTGTATTTTCATAAAATAAGAAGTAGAAAAAACAAAAATATAAGGCACCAATAACATGGCAAGAAGAGTCATTCTCACATCAAGCGAAAGCATGACTGCTATGGAAATCAACAACATGAAAACGGCTCTTCCTATCTCTACAAACTGCATTGATAGAAATTTTCTCACAGTATCTACATCCGAAGTGCATCTCTGTATCAAATCGCCGGTTTCCGCTTTTACATAATAATCATAGCTGACATTTTGCAGCCTGTCATAAAGTGAATCCTTCATGTTTTGCGCTATAGCCTCAGCGGCAACTGCTGACCATTTTCCTTTAAAATAAGTAAACAAGCCGTTTCCTACCGATAATAATATAAGGCCGATACTACAGATCCATAGATTCTGCCTCAGTACGCTCTGTCCTCCCAGGTATTCTACCAGATTCATAAGCCAGGTGGGTGCTTCCATTGCAATACCTCCTATGGCTGAATCTATAGTATATCTGATCACTAAAGGTGATGCGAAAGAAAATAATGTGGCAATACCAATACTGATAATTGACGCCAGATAGAGAATCCTGTTTCCCTTCATAAAATTCCAGAGAAGCTTTAAACTGTTCATGTCAAATCCCCACTTTCAAAAAAATAATGCAAAAACCGCAGATATGATCCTTATCTGCGGTCAGAAAAAATGCGATAATAAAAGGCCGCAGGTAATCAACACACCTACGGCCACTGGTAACGAAATACATGTAAAAGCTTTACAAATAATCCCCTGCTGCGGCTATAGGTCGTTTAAAAAACACACTTTGCTTGCTGCTAAATACATACATTGCTTTTCTCATAATGACGACCTCCTTCCGCATTTATTTACTTTATGATTATATTACAATAATTGGATTAATACAACAATGTTGTTATAATTGTAACAATAATGAAATATAAGTTTTAGGTACCAGCCTGTTACAATAACTAATGAATTATATTCCGGTCTTTATCAATCTGTAAATTATTACCATAGTCTCAGCTCGTGTTGCATTTCCATTCGGAACAATAGTTACTTCTGTCCTTCCATTCATTATACCCTTTTCAACTACAATATACACAGCTTCTCTTGCGCTTCTTGTTATCTCTTCAGAATCATTGTAAGCTGCAAGCTTATTATTTATCTGCTCCTCTTCAAGTTTAAGCTGCAGTCCCTTATATTGTAATGCCCGTGCTATTAATACTGCCATTTCTTCTCTTGTAATTGCAGTATCAGGCCTAAAGTTTACTCCATCTTCCTGCTTGATTAATCCAGCACTAAATGCTTGGTTAACCTCTTTTGCATACCATTTTTCCCCTTTTGCATCTTCGAAAGCATAAGTTGAATCTTTTTCACTTTTTAGCTTCAACGCTCTAACCAACATTGCTGTAAACTCAGCTCTCGATATGCTGGATTCCGGTAAAAATTTGCCATCGGATTGCCCTTTTGCAATTTGCCTGGCTGCCATTTTTTCGATATATGAACGAGCCCAATGATTTCTTATGTCATTGAAGGTCCTTTCACTTTTCATGACAGTATAATAGCTGAAATGTGTGGTTTCAAAACTAATGGAGTATGTTACCGGATTATATGTACCTCCTACATATTCCCATGATTTCAGAGATTCGTTATAATAGTATACCCCAAGCTTGTCTGTATCCACACCTCCGTCTAAAATACCCGCAAGGCTAATGCTGATATTCACAGGCTTATCGAAGCTGGTAACTACAAGCTTCTTATCCGAACTGACAAATTCTGCATCGAACTCAAATACTTTTCCTCCAACCTTGAATAGTCCTGAGCCTCCACTAGTCTGTGAATCTGCTATTCTTTCACTGGACTGCTGCTCATTCAATTCCTTTATCGAGACCCTAAACAAGGCGTTTTTATCTGCTGTACCTATATGTGCAGGACTAATTGCACCAGGCGCTAACATAATATTAGCAGAATCAGTGCTGATAACAAGTTCTTTAGATTTCTCTGTTAGTTTTTCTAATAATGCCAAGTCAAAAGCCGCTGACTGCTCTTTTGCATCCTTTGGAACTTTCACAATTATCGCACTCTGGTTAGTATCATTCAACTGCGAATTCATTGATGTGCCTGTGACAGTAACACCTGCCGATATTTGAGGCATTTGGCCTATAACCGGTACGCTGACAGCACCGCCACCGCCACCGCCGCCACCGCCGCCGCCACCGCCACCGCCGCCGCCGCCACCGCCACCGCCGCCGCCGCCACCGCTACCGCTGTTGTTCCCCGAAGTATCGGCAGTGAATATTATGGTAGCATAAGTGCCGGGCAAAGTCATATCAATAGCCGCAATTCTCACATATAAAGTCATGTTTCCACTCAGATCCGGTATACTTCCATTCCCTGTGTACTTTGTCCAGCTTGTTCCATTAGTGCTAAACTCCATAGTGGTATTTATACCTTCTATAGTATTAGAAGTATTATTACCTGTAATACTCGGATTCCCCGGTCCTGGGAGGATATCTATTCTGCATACCTTGCTAGCAGGTATATCCCCAATTGCCTTTATTCTTATAATAATATCATTTGCTGCAGTGATACTCGCAATCTCTGAAGCAGTAAGCTTCAGATCATTAGCTTTTGCTGTAGTATAACTGCTCCCTCCATCTAGACTATATTCCATATCTATTGTTATTCCTACAAGCTCGAAAGCTCGTAGTCCGCTGAAGCTGAAAGTAACATCCGGAGCATCAGGAATGGATGTATCCGGCTTATAGGCTTCAACAACATTCAGGTATAAAGTTGACAAGTTATTAGGATTCCGGCTGCCTCCCAAGGAATAAATATATTCCTCATCAGCCGCTACTGCTAGATTGTACCTTACAGAGTTCATGCTTATGAGCTCTTTCCAAGTATCATTATCAGGGTCATATTCAAATGTAGCCCCTGATATTCTAGCATTAGCTTTATTCCCTATGTATCCCCCGGCAACATATATTTTTCCATTTAATGTGGTAACATCAAAATATTTAACCTCTACCGGCATACTAGTTTTCTCAGTCCATTCTCCTGATATGGGATTAAATTCTGCTATATTTGTAGCACTATCATCCCATCCACTTATTGAGTAGAGCTTATTATTTACTGTTATCATTTTCAGCTTCGTTCCACGAGGGTAAGTTTCACCTGTATCGTAGTGTATGCTTGTCCATGTGTCTGTGGTTATATCATAGATATGAAGTTCTTCCGAATAAGCTCCATCAGTATAACCTCCTCCCACATATATTTTCCCGTCTAATACAGCTGCACCCATACTATAAAGCGGTGCTGGTAATGATGTCTTAAATGTCCATTTATTAGCCTCAGGATCATATACTTCAATAGAATATGAATCGCCAGTATCTGTTAGGCCTCCAATTGCGTATATCAATCCATTATGAATCACTGCTTCAAAGCTGCTCCTGCCCCTATTCATACTCGCTTTAGGCTCCCAGGAATTCGAAGCGGAACTATACATATAAACCCTATTGGATTGGTTCCCTACTCCATAACCCCCGATGACATATATCTTTCCATCAAGACTAACAGTATTCATACCACTTAAAGAGGTGGGCATGCTTTTCACATATTTCCATATATTAGCACCCTCTGAAACAGTATGAAAGCGATTTGGCATCCAGTTCGTTACACTCGAACTGTTCTGTTTATTGTATCCTGTTACACGCCAGTAATACTCTGTATCAACCTTCAGAATGTCACTTTCGGGTATGATAAAACTATAATCATCACCATTATATAACAATCCGTCATCTGTACCTTTAAGCAAGTATTCCTGAGTACCTAAACCGAAATCCGGAGTATCTGCAATCTGAAGCTTGAAATACTCTGCCTGTGGAACCCTACCCCAAGAGAAAGTAGGCCTTGTACTAGCAAGTCTATTTTCATTCGGTGAAATTGATTCAGCTAAACAATCTGCGCTTCCTGACTCTACAAAATAAGAAGCAACAATAGCGTCTCCACCATTAAAAATATGCTCAACTGCTACGTGGCTGAATATACTTGGATCAATATTGCTATAATTCTGTTTATATGGAATTGCCATGAAATTTGTATTTTGACTTGATCCAGGGAATGGATCCCCATCATCTCCACGGTTCTCCATATACCACAGATCCCAACTTCCATCGGCTTGCTCCAATTCTAGCCCGAGTC
>CAZNMO010000207.1:0-8191 GCA_964574195.1 uncultured Clostridiaceae bacterium
GAAATTTATATCATTATTAACCGATTTCAATAACTTAAGTTTAATATTATTGCTTTACGTATAGTTAAATTAAATTCAAAAATACCCCTTTGAAAATCCCCTTAAAATAATAAGAAGAAACCCAAAAATAAAATTCAATTTTCCTTTCACGTAAAGAATTTAAAATTTCAGCAAAGATTCTACAGCTTACGCCAGATCACTATAGGAATTCTTTAAATACCTTGTTGTTGTTGAAAATTTACTATGAACAGCAAGTCTCCTCACTTTTCCAATGTTATTATTAGTGGCCTTCAGCATCCATTTACAAAATGTGTGCCTGATCATATGGGGGGGTAATTTCCTTTGGGATAAGCTATAACTTTCGATGATATTTTGGATTCCTCGAAAAGTTAATTCTAGGGATCGTTAACTATAGTCCACATATGGCGACTCTTCTATTTCGTGTTTGACATTTCTGCTCTAAAAATTAACCAATCGTACAACATTTCCTGCCACAAGGTATTGAACATAGGCACTGTCTTCAGTTTTCGCCATTTCCTAAAAATTCGAACTTGTCTTAACTCCACATGCCAAGATCGGTTAACTTTAAATTAGAAAATCCATCTATCTTTTATTGCTCTTCCTAATAAAGGACCCGGTGGGCTCCAATAGTTATCTAGTTTATTACATATTTGATGTATATACGCCTTGAAAAATATAAACAAAATATCCTCTAATTGGGCATCGAGTTAGGAGACCCTAATTCATAATTACTATACGACCATTGCTTTTTATTTGTCCTTATTAATCGGTGTCATTATAAACATAAAAAAAAGACCAAACATTTGATCTGAACCCAAAAAGTTAGACACGGGGTTTAGGCAGCTACTTGGGCATGAGTTCGGTATTGCACCGGACTCATGCCTTTTAATTTTGCCTTAATCCGTTTGTGGTTATAGTAGTGAATGTATTTCTCTAACTCTATTTTAAAATGCTCCATATTCTCAAATTCTTTTAAATAAAGTAATTCAGACTTTAATAGGCCAAAGAAGTTCTCTATGACGGCGTTATCCAAGCAGTTCCCCTTACGGGACATACTTTGAACGATTCCTTGTTCTTTTAATGCAAATTGATACTGTTTCATCTGATAATGCCATCCTTAATCAGAATGGAGGATGGGGGTGTCTCCTGCATTTAAGTGTTCAAAAGATTTTTCTAACATATTAGAAACTAACTGATATACAGGACGACTTTCAATATTGTAAGCAATAATTTCTCCATTGTATAAATCTAGGATGGGGGATAGGTATAGTTTTTCACCGTGTAAATGGAATTCGGTCACATCCGTCACCCATTTCTCATTTGGTTTAGATGCGTTAAAATGACGCTCTAAAATATTCGGTGCAACTTTCCCCACTTGTCCTCGATATGAACGATACTTTTTCATTCGTACAAGACATTTTAATCCCATTCGACTCATCAAGCGCTGAACTGTTTTATGGTTTATTTTTAATCCTCGATTACGCAATTCCAATGTAATTCGACGGTATCCATATCTTCCTTGATTTTCATCAAAAATCTCCTGGATCATCTCCTTGACTTCCTTGTACTTATCTGGACGATCCATTTGTTTTACCCAATAATAATACGTACTACGCGCAATACCAGCGACCTTTACAAGATCGATAACCTTAAATTCATGCCTTAATTCATATATCATTTACGCTTTATCTTGTTCTGTAATTTTTCCTTTTCTTGAATTAAGGCTTTCAACTTTTTTAAATAGGCATTTTCCATGCGTAAACGCTCAATTTCAGCCCGTAGTGCTTCTTCAGTTCCCTCTATTGGTTGATTCTTTTTAGGTTCTTTTTTCATGGATGGACGCCCCTTTTTCTTTGGAAGAAGAGCGTCCTTACCTGATTCTTCAAACTGCCTTTGCCATTGAAGAATCGTAGAAGGAGAAGAAATGCTGTACACAGCCGCAGCTTGTGAAAGAGACGCTCCAAATGCACTGATATAATTTAGTACGTCCATTTTAAATTGAATATCATAGTTTGTATAGGATGAAATTAATCCTTCCTCACCGTTTTCTCTATAGTGAGCGATCCATGTTAATAAGGGTGTTTTGCTTATATTGAATCGCTTGGCAACGTCTCTAGTCGATTCTTTCCCCTGTAAATAGGATAGTACTGCCTCTAGTTTTAATTCAAATGAGTATTTAGCCATAGAAAAACTGCACCTCCAATTGTTAGATGTGTCTAACAATTGGGGTGCAGTTCAATTTTGTATGGCCTTTTATGTAAAATGAATTTTATTCAGTTTGGCGGGACTGCCTAGGAATCGAACCTAGCGAGCGAAAATTAATTAGGTTAATAACCTGACTAAAATAAAAGTTTGCCACTAACCAATTACTATACTAGCTCCACTCGCTCAATATGTTACACACTCCATATGGCTTGAGTGGTGCGCATATATCTATCATAGTAGTGTTTACCAAACAAATCCTTAGTAACAATTAGAAATTTCCAAATCATTTTCTTAAAAAAATTAATTTAAGCAATATTACATAATGCCACCCATAAGGTTTAAAGGTGATTTTTATGTTATTACTTAATAGCGTTAAAATGTTATCATTTTGTTAATGCTATCACCTTCAAATGATAAATTATAATTTTGTGATACAAAAAAATAGTCTATTACGGACTATTTTTTAGCTATAGATTATTAATTAAACTTGATTATTTTTTACTATAAACACGATAGCAAATATAATTATCATTACAACGATTATACTTGAAACATCAATAAGTCTGCCTTTTCCTTTCTCGGTAATTAACTCTAGTTCTCTCTTACATGCAAGAGTATATAAGAATAAAGCGGTAGATAGACCACCAAAACCAGTCAACATAAAAGCATAGTCTTTATAAAACGTAGTAAACCACCCATAAATTGTCAATTTATATATTAACCAAAAAAACATTCCGAAAGCAATAATCGTTACACCCCATGACAAAATAAAAAAGAATTTCATATATTTACTCTTATTCAATTTCTCTGACAAGTCATATGCCGTCGAACACAAATCAGCAAAAGACAGTGGTAAAGCAATAATTACTGCTAAAGATAGAAGATTATTAACAAAAGGATTATCAGGTAAAAAAAAGTAAAACATTATGAGTAAAATAATTACGACTGCAAATACTTTGTATAAATCCCCCAAAAATTTTTTTATCCATTCCATCATTTTCTCTCCTCGATCTAGTCTGTAAGACTTATATTTTAGCATATTTATCCATGATCGTGTGACAAATGATATAATATGTTAGAAAAGTTGGATGAAATTGATGGTGGATTTGTTTAGATATTGCTTTGCAAGAGCCAGAACAGAATATTGCTGCTATTTTTGGAGTAACCAGAAAATATTAAATGCTCTATCAACCTTTACTTCTTATTAATTTCTATTTTTTCATCAAGATTTTTTAAGACATAAGTATTTACAATACTGATAAGTTTCATTTCATCAATTGATTGCTTAGATGGAGGATATCAATGAACATTAGTAGTATAACCATAGTAGAAACTGGTTTTGAATACATAGAATTACCTAAATTTTTTTAAAACAAGAGTTAACTGTATATGCTAATCAACAAAAACAAAAAGCAGATTCAAAAACTAAACAAGTAGAATGGACAGTCAGAAATTATCTCTGATTAAAAATGATTTTAGCTTCTACCCTTTTATTAAATGCTGCAACATTCAATTGAACGAAATTAAAAATTGTAGAGTCATATCTATATTATTACACTTTACTGAACACAAGAAGAGCAATATTGTTGTCTGATCCTTTTATTGAATGGTTGGGGGAATTTAATTAATGAATCCCATAAAAAACTATTAATAGAGTTTTTGAATCCGCTAGAGTAATATCCAAACCTGTTTGTGAAAGAATTCATGACATTCTTTAAGAAACAAAGGGATGCTGCGAATTATTTCCCTATATCTCCCACCAAACGGATTAGGGGATGTAAAATCACAAGGATGATTAACACTTGAATACGAGACTGTTCTAAAATTGTAAAACACAAGCTTATTGATAGACTAGTAACTAAAAAAACAAACAAAAGAGAGCTAAGTAGCTCCCCTTCTATACTAATATGTAATTCTTAATTATCTTTCAATTCAGCTAATAAAATTCTAAGTAATTCTATATATTGTGGCATTTCATTGTCATATTTATTAATGAAGCTAACATACTCTGCCTTACCAATCAAAGACTTAAGAAAAGCTCTTTTATAAATGATATTAGCTTCTCCTGAATTATACCTATTTTTCAAATGCTCATCCAAACCGAATTTATTGATATAATAGACTTCTTGTCGGATAGATTTTCTGTATGCTTTATCTACTTGTATTTTTTTATTTACTACTATGCCTGTAATAATCTGCTTTTGATAACTTTTCAAAACTCGAATTTTCTTTTCATTTATGCTCAATTTTAATTTAGCTAACTCATTAACAACCCTAGAAATAACATGATGTTTATTAAACTCCCCAGAAAAAGTTATATCATCAGCATATCTCGTATATCTTATAGACTTTCTTCTACAAAAAACATAGATCTTCCTATCGAACTTTTTCATAATTAAGTTCGATAAATATGGGCTTGTTACTGCACCTTGAGGCAATCTTCTATTTAAAGTACATAATTTAGTTAATAACCACGACAGTTCTATTGTATAGCCTAATTCTATAAATATCTTATAAATTCGTTGTTCACCTATATTATCAAAAAATCTTTCAATATCTAATTTAAGCACCGTATCTTGGTTGCGATGATATCTAACATTTTCTTTAATCGAAACGTTCTTGATATACGCTTTTGCACTTGGGTGAACTTTGACTTTATAAAGTATTTCATTTAATATCCAGTGCTGAACAATCTTTAGGTTAGGTAGAGGCTCAGAGATTTTTCTAGTTCCGCCAGTTCTCTTTTTTATTCTAAAACTCCTATAAAATCTGGTTGTATCATTTGAAACTTTATACATATAATTATGGCTTATGCCTATAAGTTGCCCTAAATGAATTGCATCAAATACAATTGGTAAGCCTTGGTTATATAGTTTTTCTGCATAGTTTAAACTCCCTTCAATTTCACTGGAAGATAAACCATGTTGAAGAGCTGCTGAAATATATGCCTCTTTATAACTTGACCAATCCATATTTTCCTCCAAAAAAAAAGATCCCACAGTTACTTTAAACACATACTTTATCTAGTACTGAAAAAGTCTTTCCATTTTTCAGTACCAAGCTGAAAAGTCTTTCCATTTTCAGCTTGCTGCACAAACTTGATTCATGCCTCGAAGCTCCGTCTTCGAGCTTGAATTAAGTTTGTGCCTAGGCTTGAAAATCAGTCCTCTAGAGTGTAACGAATCGCTACACTTGACCTCGGTCAAAACACTAACTTGTGGAATCTTTTTTTAAGTATATATCAAATAGACCTTTTTTTTCAATAAAGTATTTATATTGAGGTAATATATCTAATTTATAGTTCCAATTATTATTTTTTTCTAACTCTTCTATCTTTTTTAATCCTATTTCAGTAATCTCTAAATCCCCACTTAAATCTGATATGCAACCGTTTCTTCTTAGTCTGACCAATTCTTTCCCGATATCCTGATAATTGTATTTATAACCATTAATTATTTCTAAATCAAAATTTTTTAAAACAGAGTATAATAATACATACTGTAATTCATCATTTTTCATCTTATGTCCCTACACCCCTTTTGAAAATTTCATCTTGGAAATGGAGCTTTTCTCCCACCCTTTGTTGACCAATAAAATGGTATAGTATTGTTAGGAGTCCTTACCAAGGAAATCAACGCTCCTGTTTCTGCATAACCATATATATACTCATCTGTTCTTTTTATCTTCTTACCAATGCTTTTTAATAAAGCTTTTTTTTCTTCTGTCGAACCAATATCAATTTCCGTAATATTAAAATATTCTACTTCTGAGTTTAAGTAGGCAATTCCCATGTCTTTAAATATTTGTTTTGCTTTGTTTTCGATACATATAGACATTACTATACAATTCTTTAAATCCAATCCTCTACTTCTATATACTTCAATACATTCTTCAGCTGTTTTACCTGAACCAATATAATCATCTATAAATATAACTAAACTATGCTTTTCATTAATTAATTTTATCTCACGATTAGTCAAAAAATTATATACACACAGATTTTTCCCTTTACTCCATTCTTCAAATTTAAAAGACGTTGCTTTCGTTAAATATGCAACAAAGTTTGAACTTTTAACTTGTTTCATCTCCTCTTCGAATTTACCAGAATACTTTAAAAGTGGTACTACATATATTTTCTTTCTCAATAATTCCATTTCGGCTGCTTGTTTAAACATTCCCTTAATTAATTCTTCATACTTTTCTACTGTGATATACGTATACTTACTTGTTAATTCCAAAATAAAATTTTGTTCTTTCTCATTTAATTTTCCTAGGCAATTTATCAAATATCTATATTGGTATGATTCGGTTTTCCACCCCTTATCTTCGAATATATCTTGTACTTTAATTAATATATTTGGGTTCATAAATCTACCTCATTATGAAATTAATATTCCATAATTATTATACTAACTATTTCATCCTTGTATCGACATTAATTTCATAATCTGTGAATGAACTTTCCTCCATCATTACAACACCTAGCCCCCTATGAAAAAAAATCCCCTTTCCCCTCCTTAGAATAATCTTGTAAACAAAAAATTAAAAGATAACTCTACCTTTTCATTTTAATTATAAATCTTATATTTTTTCCATCGTTCTTTTCAACATGCTCTTTTTTCTTCGAATGAGCGTTCTTTTTATGATGCGAGTCATTGTTTCAACTTTTTTAAATGTATGATTCTCAAGAATTTTCAATGCATTCTCTACTTGTTGCTTTGTATGTTTCGAGATCATCCTTCTCGAAAATTATCCTTCTACTTTGCAAGAGCTTTTCCTTTTTGTATTCACTATAGAATATTAAAAGAGGGAACTGCATAGCCATAAACAACTAGTATTTTAAACGTTCTTGTAATCGATTATCTTTCTGTTTTATTAATTCCTTATAAGTCGATTTTCAATTACTCTGATAATTATGAAGAAAATAGATACACACATACATACCTAATATAATTTCGGCAAAGCTTCCACAGCATCCGCTAGGTCACTATAGGAATCTTTTAAATATCTTGCTGTGGTAGAAATATTACTATGAACAGCAAGTCTCCTCACTTTTCCAATGTTATTATTAGTGGCCTTCAGCATCCATTTACAAAATGTGTGCCTGATCATATGGGGGGTAATTTCTTTTGGGGTAAGCTGTAACTTTCGATAATATTTTGGATTCCTCGAAAAGTAAATTGTAGGGATCGTTGACTATAGTCTTAACTCCACATGCCAAGAATCGATTAACTTTAAATTGGATAGTTCATCTACCCTTAAACCAGCGTACGTCAACAAATAAATAATCACTCTATCACGGCGGTATTTTTCCTCTGGATCAACTCCTCTGCTTTCAACCGATGTCTTTCTCACAAGATTAAATAAATCTTTAAATTCTTCTTCTGTCAGCCACATGATTTTTTCTTGATCTTCATCGGCTGACTTTATATCATAAATTTCTTCCATTGTATTATACGATATCTTTCCATTTTTTTTGCCCATGAATAATAACTGCGTTAAGGAGTTTAAACGACGATTGATTGTAGCAATAGCCAAAGGCTTTCCCTCTATTGGATGTAACAAAACATTGATCCAATTTCTTATATCCGTCGCCGTAAACAAAATCATCTGGCTGTATATTCAAATTTTCCATAAAAATAAGAATATCATTCAGATAGGAAGTAATCGTTTTTGGGGGACTTGATCTGTTTTTTAAGATTCGCAGCGTATTCCTCCAACATCTTACTTACCTCTTAACTAATATGCTGAGTTTAAACCAATAGAAATGATTTCAAATTTAACCAAAAATAAACATTATATGCTGAGTGTTACTGACACGCTTAAATGGCAAGAAATTGACGGTGTTAATTGTCCGTAATCTGTCGAAAAAATTGACCAAGTAGAAGGGGAAGCTTGGAAATGTTTTAGCTTCCCCCTTAAGTGTTAAATATCAACCTGATAGGTTTCATTTGGTTTTAAATAA
>CAZNMO010000208.1:0-2953 GCA_964574195.1 uncultured Clostridiaceae bacterium
CTCCGAAGCGCTAAGGGGACAAGGCATAGGGCGGCAATTGGTAAAGAAGGTAGCAGATTATGCCCGTCAGGAAAATATGAAAATAAAACCACACTGCAAATTTGCACAAAAGGTCATGACAGACAGTGACGAATACCGGGACATTCTGGCTGAAAGCTAAAACCTGTGAAAATTATGTATAAATCAAGCTCCCTGCTTTTTTCGGGCAGGGAGCTTGATTTATTGCAGACATATAAAGTTATTTATCTTCCCTCAACATAAAGTTATTTCCATCTTGATCTTTGAAATTGAACATCCTGCCATAGGGCATATCCATAAGCGGTCCAACCTCAACTGCATTTTTCTTCAGCTCATTGTATGTATTTTCAATATCTTTGGTGCTGAGAAGTATTGATGGGTGGCCTAAATTGGTTGCCGGATTCTGAGCTGCCATTGCAGCCTTGCTGTACAATACAAAAGTAGTAGTGGATTCGGAGTCAGGGGAAACCTCCAACCAGGTCATTCCAGGTCCCATAGGCTGCTCCAGTCTTACAACAAATCCTGCCTTTTCAGTCCAGAATTTTTTTGCCTCTGTTTGGTCATTTACATATAGGGTGATCTTACCAATTTTGTTTATCATGGTGACTCTCCTTTGGTATTTTTGCTAAAAGTATAACAAAACACGCGGTCTTAGTCAATTACAGCATTATTGCCGCGAAGGCTCCAACAGAATCAATGTGCAGCTATTAACATTATTTGTAATTATTTTTGGCAATAAGACTATGAAGTGCTATAATATTACTATAAACGACAATAAATGTCGAAATGGGTCGTATGATATGTTAATTGGAGAAAAATCATGTTTGCAAAGAATTCAATGAGAAACAAGTTCATATTCAGCATAATAATAGGGTGCCTGATTCCATATATTCTGGGAGGGGTATACCTTACTAAATATGTGGACAAATGGCTGTATGAGGATAACCTTCAGAATACCAACAGGTTTCTGCGGCAGGTCGACGAATTCATCGACCAGGCGCTTATCGGCAGGTTTTCAGATACTGTCTCAATGCTTGCTGAAAGCAGTGTGGTATACGAGGCTGACAGTTCAATACGTACATATGCAGATTTCGTATCCGGTTCTTTTCTGCCCAGTCCTTCTCTATCCGAGACATTAATATCAAAGGCTTTTGCTGAAGTTAAACGGAGCCACAAGGATATCAACTACATATTTTTGGGTTTGGAAGACGGTGCATACATAGAGTATCCGGAGTTCGTGCCTAAATCGGCCTATGATCCAACTACCAGGCCATGGTATCAGAACAGTATCAATACAAATGAGATAGTAATTTCAGATCCATACATTTCCCAAGTCACAAAAGACATGATCGTAAGCTTTACCAGAAAAGTAAAGCTTAAGGACGGTAGAAATGGTGTAATAGGAGTATCCGTCAAAATCGATGCCCTGACCAGGAGCATAGACAGTATAAGGCTTGGAGATTCAGGCTATATTCTTATACTTAATGCCAATGACAGAATTACCGTAAGCCCTGAAAATCCTGGTTGGCTTCTCAAGACTCCTGAAGAGCTCAAACTGCATTTTCTTCAAAATACTGAGGGCAGGACGGGACAGTCCATTGAAACGAAAATAGACGGAGAAGAGAAACTGATAGGGACTCTGGTATCAAAAAAGAGCGGCTGGAAGCTTTTCGCCATACAGCCAAAGAGAGCTGTTGTAGGGAAGTCCAGGAATGTTTCCAGTATACTGGTTGCTATTTATTTTGTGATGATGACAGTGGTATCGTTGCTCGTCTATTTTATACTACAGCAGATTACCAGTCCGATCTTGGGAATATCTAAGGCAATCAACAGGATCGCCGCTTATGACTTTAACTTCTGTCAGAATACCGATATGAGCCGATATGCCATGAGAAATGATGAGATAGGGACTATCACCAAGGCACTCGGCAACATGCAGGATAGTTTTGCAGAACTGAACAATACTGTGGAATCCATGGATGCAGCAATAAAGAATATCGACTTCACAAAAAATGCTCCGCAAAAGCTTATATTATCGACAGACAGCCCGTTCAGCCATGTAGCGACTTCCTTCAACAGGCTGCTTGAGCACATACAGGAATATCTAAGCCAATTGAAAGCTTCAAACCAGGAGATCCATGAAAAGAACAAGGAATTGAAGGAAACCGAAGAAAAGCTTGTAGCACATATTGAGGAAATCAATAAGCAAAAGCAGTATATCAATTTTCTTGCATATCACGATCCTTTGACAAATCTGCCCAACAGAAGAAAGTTTACAGAATACCTGGATTCCGCAATAGCCGGTAATAAGATAGGAGCAGTAATTTATCTGGATATAGACAATTTTAAGCGGATAAATGAGACGATGGGACATGTTTACGGTGACAAGGTGCTTATGGGTATTACAAAGCGGTTGGAAGCTCTTACAGCAAAGGATATTTTCATATCACGTTTTAGCGGAGATGAGTTTTTGATTCTCGTAGAAAGCGGAGATGATCTGGAGAATATAAGGAGATTCATAGCTGAGCTATTAAAGATTTTCGACGGGCCAGTTTTTATAGAAGGAAACAATGTAGAAATATCCTTTAGTATAGGAGTGAGTATGTTTCCTTATGACAGTACCGATTCGGATCAATTGATAATGAATGCGGATACGGCACTTTATGAGGTTAAGCGTACTGGGAAAAACGGATACAAGTTCTTTGACATAAGCATGACTGAACACCTTATGAAAAAAGCCGGGATAGAGTTTCAGATAAAAGAAGCCATCGAAAATGACGGCTTCAAAATACTATATCAGCCGCAGGTAAGACTGGATAATGGAGAGATAGCGGCATATGAGGCACTTGTCAGGCTAAAGAACAACTCAGCTACACCTGCTGAATTCATTCCTATTGCAGAAGAAACTTCCTTAATAGTCCCAATTGGTGAATGG
>CAZNMO010000208.1:2963-8179 GCA_964574195.1 uncultured Clostridiaceae bacterium
TTCAATTATTAAGATCGGGAGGATAGTAACTGAAAAGGTCATAGAGCAGCTTGCAAGCTGGCAGCTAAAGGGCTACCCCCTCAGGGCCGTATCGATCAACTTTTCTGCCTTGCAGCTTTATGATACTGAGTATTTGGATTTTCTGCTGGAAACCTTATCAAAGCATAATGTAGCTGCAAAGTTTGTAGAAATAGAAATAACAGAAAGCATCTTCCTTGACAGCAAGGAGCTTGCTCTTGAATTTTTGAAGCGGTTGAGAGACCAAGGAATAAAGACTTCGATAGATGACTTCGGGACGGGGTATTCATCCTTAAGCTATCTTACCTTCCTTCCTCTTGATAAAATAAAGCTGGATCGTTCCTTGAATGTAAAGTTTCTGGAAATAGAGAATATCAAGGTTATGGACAGTATAATCTCTCTTGCTCATAGTCTGGATCTGGAGGTCGTTGCAGAGGGGATCGAAACCCGAGAACAATTCAGACGTCTGAAGGATGGACGCTGTGACTATATACAAGGCTACTATTTCAGTATGCCGCTTGAGGCTGATATGGTGGAGGCAAAATATAACGTAAACTACTATACGGAAAAGGACAGCTGATTTATATATACTGGTTATAATAAACAAAAAACAGACGTTATCGTCTGTTTTTTTATTTGTTGATTTTTAACTAAATTAATGTTATTATTAAAGTTGGCACATATTGAAAATATTTATTATTACTCAAATATATCATAACACATAAGTAGTGACATGTCAATACCTTTTGTCAAGATTTTTTAAAAGTTTTTCAGGGGGTGGTTATTTTGCCATTTGAATTGATGAACTTGTCTTCATCACTGATACAGAAACAGGCAGTTGAGGAAATTGAGAAATGCAATGAATTTACCTCCCGGTTTGGACTTGTGCTATCCCGGGCTGAGGCTGCAGAGCTGGTGGAGACCAGGACTCATGCCTTGAAGTGTAACGGGCGAATAGAATTTGGAGGTGGGGTGCTTGATAGGATGATCATGGAGTTCTGTGATTCTCCTTATATTTCTATGCACAACTATGCTGAAACACTAAATGAGCTGACCGAACTCTTTTATTACTATAAGAATGAAGCCCTTGACCTGATAAGTGATGATGAGCTTATCAAATTTATGAAAGAAAGCTTTGACGGCACGTGCCATGGGTCATTGGAGCTTTTAGCGGGACGTGAGCTTGCCAATATGGCACATAACCTTCGGTATGGTTTTGCTCCTGACTATTCGGAGGATGATTCAAGCGGGGAGGATGAAGATGAATATGATGAATATTGAAAAACGGTTGATCATAGACACTAAAAAGTTAAGGGAGGATGCCTATTTTTCTTCACTCATGCAGGAGGCATGCGCCTGTGGTCTTATTTCCGAGGCGGAAGCAGAAAGAATACAACTTGCATGTATCAAGCTGCTTGCATATAAATGCGGGAGGTACAACAGCGGAGATAGCAGCTCTATAAGGATAGAGACAGCGGAGAATATGATGAAGTCAAATCTTTATACACTAGGTCTTTACCTCAAGTCGCTGCCTGATGTGGATTCTGCCGCAGAGGAGCTGAAAAGGGCAGATATTTCAGACATGTACCACAAGGGAAGGGAATTGATAAATACCAGGCTGAAGGCAGCAAAGGACCTCTACAAGCTTGCCAGGAAAAATAGGCTGAATACGGCAAACTATACTTATAATTCAACATTAAGTGATAATGGCATAGGGAGCTTTTTCAAGCTGTATGATCCTGATTACGGAGCACATGAGAAAACGGCATCCATAGACTATCAGCTTTGTATCACGGTAGAGGGGCTGGAGGGTGTAGAGTATATACAAAGATATCTGAGCAGATTGTGCCTTGAAAACGATTTATGCAATAACTTTTCCGCGGAGGATATCCACCACCTGCTCAGCGGATATGACAAAGGTTACAAGGACCTACTGATCAATATCTTTGAGCGGGTGTTGACGGGGGCAATAGGTTGCAAACTTGCAGGACGTGAAGTCAAACGGCTTGATGTTTCAAGGTCGGAGGTCCAGCTGCTGTACAATAGATTATGCGTACTGGAGGGCAGCGGGCTTGACATGGAGATCCGCAAGGCTGCAGCAGGTGCCATGGATGAGCTTGGTATCGTAAATATGACACTTAGGAGATATGCAGAAAAATGTCTGAAAACAATAATTGCAGACATAAGGAATGCCGTTGCCACCGACACCCTGGAAAAGACGATCGTGGCACCTGTTGATCCTGAGCTGAAGCCGGCGATCAGCTTCCAATCCGGGAGACGGATGGATAATGATAAATACAGGCAGCTGCTTGATGAACTGAATACCTGCAGATATTTGCAGGATAAGCTTGAATTGATAAAGGAAAGAGTCAGATCCTTTGGCGATTTTGAAGATCTGCTGTTGGATATGGCGCTGGAGGAAGATGAGGCAAATTCTGTACTTGAGCTTGGCGGTAATTTGGAATTGGCCGCACTTCTAAGACACCACCCATTTACATCGGAAATACAGGCTGTTGAACTCCCGGAACGTGAAAGCAAGCTGCGCTCCCGGCTGAGAGGTTACTTCTGCCAGCTTGGGGATAACCGGAGAAACAGGATATTTGAACTGGCGGATAGGCTAATTGAGGATTAAGTCATTTTATATGACTAAGCTCAAGCTACAGTAACATTCTCCCTTCTGGAAAATGCTTATCCACTAATATTCAAATTTATGCTATAATTAAGTAATCGATCAACTTGTATTTGAAGGAGGTAACATCATGAGCTTTAGAGAATTTGTAAACAATGTTCTTTCAACCAGAGATTACAAGGATGGCATGCTTGAAGGTAAAGTAATAGCAGAGGTCAATGCATACCTGGAAACTCTGAATGATGATTTTGGGAGGGAAAAAGGCTTCTCCTTCATCCTGTTTGAGGAAGGCGGAGAGGTATTCCGTGAACTGGCAGGCGTGGGTGGTTACAACGGAGTTATGATAAAAAGCCCCCACTACATTGGTCTTGCTGTTAAGGATGAAGACCCTGAAAAGGAATTCTATGGTGCATATTACATGCAGTCGGTAGTTAAGATGCTATACGATTTGAAGCTGGGAAGCTGCTGGATAAATGTCAGAAATGTAGCAAGCGATAAAAAGGCAAAGCTCCTGGGCAATGATTCAGGCATTATCAATTATCTGCTGGCCTTCGGAATGGCTGATGAAAAGGCGATCAAACACAAAAATCCACAAATGACAGTGACAGGAGAGGATTCAGCCTATAAACAGAACCCCTATGGCTTAAAGGTGAATGAAACCATGTCCTCTGATAAGGCAAGGAACTCTGTGGGAGAAATGGTATATCTATATGATTGGGGAAGGCAGGCTTCAGTTGAAGACTTGGAGAGCAGAAGCATGGATGAGATATTCTTCCATGTGAGAAACGCTGCATCCTATAAGAACCTGCAACCCTGCAGGCTGATACTTAAGGATGGCGAAGCAGAGCTGACCGTGGTAAATCCCAAGGATGAGAACAGCTATGTTGATGCAGGCATTATGATGTATATCCTGGATGGCTTGGCAAAAAATATTGGAGTCCCGGGAAAATGGCAGTTTGTCAGTGCTGAAGCGGATAAAGGGGCATATACCGTAGTTGCAAAAATTGAGCTTTAAACAAGATCCTCTGACGGGTCACCGGCAGAGGATCTTTAACTTATGGAACAATATCTGAGTCACGGTGAATTTTCTGAAAATATTGACACTTTAAGAAAAATAAGCTATTATGAAAAAAATATTATTGTTAAAGAAGGATGGCTAAAATGACAGATCCAACCTCGAACATTGGAGCTGTATTGAAGAAGGTCCGATTTGAACGCGGTCTGACACTGGAGTATACATCCAATCTTACCGGGGTAAGCAAAGCCATGCTGGGACAGATTGAAAGAGGAGAGTCGATACCGACGATATCCATCCTTTGGAAGATTTCTACAGGACTGCGGATATCCTTTTCTGAGCTTCTGGGCAGCAGTGAATCAAATGATTTTGCAGCTATAGAAATAGAAGAACTGGAGCCTGTCAATGAATCAGAGGGCAGGATGAAGCTGTATGACGTCTTTCCCTTCGATCCGCTGACCGGCTTTGAATACTTCTACATCAGGCTGCTTCCAGGTGCAAAGCACGTATCCTCGCCACATCAGAATTCCACCAGTGAGTATATAGTGGTGACCCAGGGGACGTTGGTGCTTACTGTTGAGGAGCAGACATATGAGTTGAAAGCTCCCTCGGCAATAATGTTCAAGTCAAACAGGAATCACTCATACAGTAATCCATATGATACAGAAGCAGTGTTTCAAAATATAGTAAAGTACTAGCTTATATAATGCAATGCGCAATTCCAGAGCAAATAATGATCCAGATATCAGAAAAAGATATCTGGATCATATTTGTGTTCAATTCTAAACAATGTATAATTACATTGCGCATACTGCATTCTAAATGGTAGAATGTGGGTAAAAGCAGAAGCCGCAATATTTTAGGGAGGTATGGTCTTATGAAGACTGACAAGGCAAGGGTGGATGATCTGATAGTTTTTGTCAGAGGCCTCATGAACAAGGAAAATGGGAAGGAACTATATGATAGATATAGAACTGATATTGAAAATGTAACGCCACAGGAGGTTTTTGAAGTATTCCACAGTCTTTTGAAGCATGGGACCAAGGCTGATGAAATATTGGTCTTCCTGGACAAGGTGATAAATGTTTTTTATAAGAGCCTTTCGGGATATACCTGGAAGAAGCCTGAGAAAAACAGCTTCGTAGGTCTGATGCTTGAGGAGAATAAGGCTCTTGTCCAAAAGCTTGAGGATATCAAAGACATAATAAGACTGGAGGACTTCAACAGGAGAAAAGAAGCATTGCTGCCGAAAATACTGGAGCTTAAGGAATTCAACGATCATTACCTGAAGAAAGAGAATATTCTATTTCCCTATATGGAAAAGCGAATGGAAAAGTTTGAAGGCTTGGCTATAATGTGGGCATTACATGATGAGGCAAGGGCACAGCTTGACAGAGTGATAGCCTGTCTGCGATCTGAAGCTTGCCAGGAGGCTGAGCTGAATGTGGGGCTGGGTAGTCTGTTCTTCGATCTTCATGGATTGGTGCAGAAGGAGGAGCTAATACTTTTTCCTGCGGCCAGTGAGGTGATCAGGGAGGAGGAATGGCTTGAAAT
>CAZNMO010000209.1:0-8177 GCA_964574195.1 uncultured Clostridiaceae bacterium
TAAAGGAATTTGAAATGTTCAGGGGTTATTACTGCGGCCTGTGCAAATCCATGGGGAGAAGCTTTGGTACAATTTCAAGGTTTGCGCTCAATTATGACTCAGTCTTTCTGGGCCTGCTGCTTTCGTCTGTGCATAATGAGATACCTGTGCTGAAGAAGGAAGGCTGCATTGCCAACCCCCTGAAGAAAAAGTGGGTAGTTAAGGAGAGCAGACATATAGATTTTGCAGCAGACATAAATGCTTTACTTACGTATTATAAGCTGAAGGATAATATAAGGGATGAGGGAGGCCTTGCTCCAAGGCTGGCACAAATGGCATTCAGCCGCGGGTACAGAAGTGCGGCGGCCAGGAACAGTCAACTTGATGCCATAATAGCGTCGTCAATAAATGCACAGGTACAGCTGGAGCAGCAGAAATGCGCTTCAATGGACATGGCTGCCGAGCCCTTTGCGGATATGCTTGGAAAGCTTCTTGCATCAGGATATACCGGTGAGGATGCTTCCATAGCCAGGATACTTGGCTGGATCGGCTATAATCTTGGAAAATGGGTATACCTGATAGATGCCTTTGATGATATCGAAAAGGATATATTAAGCGGAAGCTACAATCCTCTGCTGATGCAGTATGAATATAATAATGAGGACGTTAAAGCCTTCAGGGAGTCAATTGCTGAAGAAGTGAGGCAGAACCTGCTTCAGGCTCTGGCCCAGACTACCGGCTCAATAGAACTGCTGAAGCTTGGTAACAAAGGGATAATTGATAATATAATATACGAAGGCCTGTATGGAAAAACAGAAATAATCTTAAGCGGCAATACAAGGGAGAAAAGGAGTTGCATTAGGGATGAGAAATCCATACGAAGTATTGGGAATTAAAGAGGGTACAAATGTGGAGGGTATTAAGAAAGCTTACAAGGAGCTGGTAAAGAAATACCATCCGGATCAATATCAGGATAATCCTCTGTCGGATCTGGCTGAAGAGAAACTGAAGGAGATAAATCAGGCGTACGATTACCTGATGAAAAAATATCAGCAGGATGGAAGCGGCAGCAATTATACAAGGCAGGAGGAGCCGAAGTACAGGAACAGCCAGGAGGATTCTGCGAGAAGCTACTATGACCAGGCAAGGTCATATATAAATATGGGTAATGTCGCAGCAGCAGAGCAGATACTTAATGGGATAAGCTTCAAGGGCGGGGAATGGTACTTCCTCAAGGGACTTATTTTCATGCGCAGGGGCTGGTACAATGAGGCGGTCACACACCTGAGGACTGCTGTAGATATGGAACCCTCAAACTATGAATTCAGGGATGCGCTGAACAGGGTGTCAAATGCCAACAGGCAATATCAGTCAACGGTCTATGACCGCAGAGGCTACAGCACCGGTCCTGATACATGTACCATGTGCCAGGGACTGATCTGTGCCGACTGCTGTTGTGAGTGTATGGGAGGCGACCTTATCAGCTGCTGCTAAAGCTATGTAGGTATTAGAATGAAGCTGATTCAAAAAGTTATTGGTGGTGACAACTTGAGCAGGAAAATTGCTTTTACAGGAATGTTTGCGGGGATATCTGTAGTGCTTTTATACTTGGGTGCCTTGACGCCTACAGGAAAGATCAGCTTATACTTTTTGTCCTCGCTGCCTGTGACTTTTACTATAATGCAATGGGGAGCAGGAGCGGGAGTAACATTGTTCATCGCTGTCAGTATGATTTCGGGCATATTGACAGGGAATATATATGGTGTGGTTCCCTTTGTTTTCTTTTTCGGGCACTATCCTATTTTTAAATTCCTTATAGAGAAGAAAAGAAAGGCTGTAGTCGAGGTGATACTAAAGCTGGTGGTGTTTAATTGCTCCATGCTGCTGTGGTATCTCCTTTTTAGAGGCATCTTTCTTGAGAACCTTCCGGTCCAACTGACAGGTGGCATGCTGCCGGCAGCTTTATATGCAGGCCTTCAACTGGTATTCATTATTTATGATTATGTGCTTTCAAGGCTTATATTTTATTTTGAGGACAAATTGGACGTTATCAAACGAGGATAAGCTATACAAAATCTGTTTAAGCATCGCTTAAACAGATTTTGTTACCTTGATTTTCTTTGCGGCGAAACAAATTTACATTAGTGTCTATTCGTCGCAAATTACATACTGTTATAAATGGGGGAGTTTTTATGCTGGAGGAAAAAATCGGCGGCAGATTCATCCGTGAATGGAAGCAGGATAACAACAGGGCAAATCTTGTTATCGTTCACGGGGTGTCTGAGCACTGCGGGAGATACATCCATGTAGCAGAGTATTTTCACCGTAGGGGCTTTAATGTATATACAGGAGATCTACTGGGCCATGGTCTGAGTGACGGAGCAAGGGTATATATAAAAAGTGCGGATGATTATATTGATGATGTGGATCTTTTCATCAGCCGTATCCAGGATAACAAGCCGATATTCATACTGGGGCACAGCATGGGGGGCTTTGTTACCCTTTATTATGGTGTCAAGCGAGGCAATTCCCAGGTAAAAGGATTGGTGGTCACTTCACCCTATCTGAAGGAGCGCCTACCTATACCCAAGGCTAAGCTGGTATTTGGCAGGGTTGCTGCTGCGCTTTATCCCAAGCTCAGGATCAAAAGCGGGATAAAAAGTCAAATGGTATGTAGGGATGAGGAAGTGTGCAGCAAGTACGAAAAGGATCTGCTGAACACCGATTTTGTAACGGCGGGCTGGTTTACTGCCATGGAGTCGGCAAGGAAATATACCTTGGAAAACATCAGTCGGCTAACCTGTCCATGCCTGATGCTTCAGGCGGGGGAGGATGTGATAGTTGATCCGGAGGCAAACAGTCGGTTTTTCGAGGGTATTCCGGCAGAGGATAAGGAATTTGAGCTGTATAAGGATTTTTACCATGAAATATTGAATGACCCTGAGAAGGAAAGGGCTTTGTCCAGGATATACGAGTGGTTGAATAGGAGAATATAGCTTGATTATATCAGTGAACTCTCTTATTATTAAATTATATGGGAATCGGTCTGAGGAAAATATTAAGTACTGGAGGTACTGACAATGGGTAAAAGTGAGGAAGCTCAGGAAAAAACCTTAAGTTATTTCAACAGCGGCTATAATTGCTGTGAATCAGTCGTAATGGCTGTCTGCGACTCCCTGGGGATAGACAAGGAGTTGCCTCAGAAAATAGCTACGCCTTTTGGAAGCGGTATGAGCAGGAATGGAAGCAACTGCGGTGCTTTGAATGCTGCGTTCATATGTATGGGCCTTGTAGGCGGCCGAAATTCCAGCGAAGACAGCAGAGACACCTCTTATCTGCCGGCAGACAGGGTGTTTGCCAAATTCAAGGAAAAATACGGTTCAACCTTTTGTATGGATATTACAGGTGTGAACCTTAGAGACCCTGAAGAGGCAGCAAGGAAAAAAGAATGGATGCACAATGAGCTCTGTGGGCCGCTTGTAAAGCAGGTAACACAGTGGGTTCTGGAAGAACTGGATAACAAGTAGAACGTAAGATAAGATCCTTCGTTTCACTCAGGATGACAATTGAGCGTCATCCTGAGCGGAGCGAAGGATCTTTTGTCGCCAGCCTAGCCCCCGGCTATGGGAGCTATGATACTCACTATATCCCCTTCCTTCAGGGGAGTATCAGGCCCAGCTTTCTGATAATTGACCATATAAAGCTTAAGCCATCTCATGGGTACAGGGCATTTGAGCTTTGCGAGCAAATCAGCCACAACTGCCCCTTCTGACACTTCTACAAATCCGTCCTCGTCCAGTATGGCCGAATCACAGAAAGGACCAGGATATACCTTAATTTTCATGGGTCATACTGCCCCTTTCAGTTAATTCGCCAAGGCAAAGTGTATCAATAGTAGCTGCTTCAGGAATACCTGTTTCAGGATTCCAGCCCAGCATACTCCAGTGCTTTCGCATCATCTGTTCTATGGGTATGACCCTTCCTGCATTGGCACCACTGGTGAGAGGAGGCATCCCGGCCATCCGGTCCTGAATCTTGAAGTTCATGGGTGACACCCCTTCCCTGATGTTAAACATCTGTCGCAGGGTCTGCATTCTTTTTCCTATTTCCATGTATTCATCTGGAGTCTTATTCCAGCCGGTTGCGGCATTGAGATAATCAAAAAGCCTCCAGTGCTGGGCGCCTGTAACCATTGCAAAAAGGCAGCCCCCCGAACCGTCAGCCAACTGTTTATAACAACTGTTGGCAACAGACTTCAGGACTGTTGTATCCGTTGGTTGATACTCCTCCTCTTTAGGGGTCCTGTTTTTCATTTTTGGGGCCCAGGTGACGTATCTCCAAAGCTGCATATAGTTATAGTATGCCCCGGCGCCTATGGTGTGGCGTCCGGGAGTGGGATCTGCCGAAAAATGTATGCCCAGTATCGGGTCCATTCTGGGATCATGCATGCCCGGCTCCTGGCCTCCTGCATGCATTGCGAACCGTTCTGAGCCTCTGCCGATCCTTTCCGCAGCAAGCTTGACACCATCGGCCAATGTATCTCCCAAGCCATCCCTGTTGATCATTTTATGTATAAGTGTCAGAATAGCCTCTGAATTGCCCCAGGAGAGTTCAAGTCCGTCTGTATCGGCTTTTGTAAGTATGCCGTTTTCATAGCATTCTATGGCGAATGCCACGGTGTTACCCGCTGAAATACTGTCCATACCAGCACGGTTAAGCAGTTCATTTATATGGAATATGACGTTCAGGTCCTTATTGAGCAGCAGAGCTCCAAAAGCATTCACTGTTTCATATTCGGGCTTATGTGTATGAGTGAATTGACCCTTTGTTATATCTTCGATCCTGCATATACCGCCGCAGCCTATTACGCATGAATAGCAGAAGTACTTCTTTTCCTCCCGGTCTATTATCCTGTCGGGATTGACGTTTTTATAGCTGGACCTGCCATAATCTGCAATGGAACCGCTCCAATTCTTCACCGGGCAGTCGCCGTTGGGCAGCCCGAAGGTATTGGTAAAGCCAGTGCCCCATCTTTTGAACATAAAGACGCTCATCATTCCGTCTGATGGTGAGATAGTGCTTCCGCCAGTCATGATCCTGCTGAGAAGCGGAAGGATATTTCCTTTTACTATATTTGGGAGCTTCATATTCTTAACTTTAGCCGAGTATTCCTTGCTTATTTTTTTTACTTCTTCCGGATTATCACATTTGATGGGATTAGTGCCTGCAAGTACAACGGCCTTCAGCTTTTTTGAGCCCATTACCGCACCGACCCCTGACCTGGCTGCGATCCTCCCCTTGTCATTGCATATGCCGGATATCAGGGACAGTTTTTCTGCAGACTGCCCTATTGCAGCAATAGCAGGCTTTCGTTTTGAGGTATGCTCCTTTGAGAGCAGTTCCTCGGTTTGTACTGTGTCCATTCCCCATAAATGGGAGGCATCCCTGAGCTGAGCACCGGAGTTGTCAATATAAAGATATACAGGCGTTGCAGCAATACCCCTGAAAAATATCCCATCATAGCCGCACTGCTTTATTGCGGGTGAAAGTGTGCCTCCACAATTTGCATCGCCCCAGCCGCCGGTCAAAGGAGATTTGCATACTGCCATCCATCTTCCGGTCATGACACTTCCGGTACCTGTCAGAAGACCGCTTACAAAACCCAGCATATTATCCTCTCCCAGAGGATCAGCCCCTGCCGGTATACAGTTGTAAAGCACATATGCACCAAGTCCCACTCCGGAAAGAAGTTTTTCGTATACCTGGTCCTCTATATGATGTTCTCTTATTTCTCCGCTGGTAAGATCGACCATTAGAACCTTGCCCATGTAACCCCGCATGTACATTCTCCTCTCAACAGCCTTCCTACGGCTGCAATATTAATGATTGTCCATAAGTCTTCTGACTATATCTGTGAATTCCTTTTCATCAATTATTCTCGGGACCGGGTACCCCGGATTCCCTTCCATGAGGACCCTTTTTACAATTATATGAACATCCTTGTCAGTGATCTCACTGAAGCCCAGGGGGATGTTCATGGCTGAGTTCATTTCCCTTATACTCCGTATAAAGCCTTCTGCAAGCTGCTTTTCAGTTTCATCCTCACTTCCGGTGCCGGCTATACGGGCAAGCCGCGCAAGCTTAGGATAAACACAGCTGCCATAGGCTTCGAGAATATAAGGGAGCACAACTGCGTTTGCGAGTCCGTGGGGTATCCCATATAAGCCCCCAAGGGTGTGGGCTATGGCATGGACATACCCGACATATGCCCTGGTAAATGCACAGCCGGCCTTATAGGAGGCCAGGAGCATCCTGCTTCGGGCTTCAAGATTGCTTCCATCACGGTAAGACTTTTCAAGGTTTTCAAAAATGATCCTTACGGCTTCCTCAGCATTTTTGTCGGTATATATCGTACCGTTCCTTCCTATGTATGCCTCCACCGCATGGGTCAGAGCATCCATTCCCGTTGTAGCTGTGATATGGGGCGGAAGGCCCAGAGTAAGCTCCGGGTCAAGAACTGCTAAAAGGGGAATAAGCTTTGGATCCATAATTGCGAATTTTTCATGGGTGTCCGGATCGGTTATCACAGCAGCCAGTGTAGTCTCAGAGCCTGTACCGGCAGTTGTAGGAACTGCAAAAAGTGGGGGCAGAGGTTTAGCGACTCGAAGCACGCCTTTCATCTGCCTGATGGTCCGACTCCTGTTTGCGGCTCTTGCCGCTGCGGCCTTTGCACAGTCTATTGGCGAACCGCCTCCAAAGGCAATGATGCCTTGGCATTTATTTTCCAGATACAGACTGCAGGCTTTTTCTACGTTATCGATAGTGGGGTTGGGTTGAACCTCGTCATAAATTACAAAGGCTATACCGCAGGCCTCCATTGCTTCAAATAGTCCCGCAAGTATTCCAAGCTTCATCAGTATCTTGTCGGTTACTATCAGCACCCTTGTGATTCCCCTTCCCTTGACCGCTTCAGGCAGCCTCACAAGGGAGCCGGCTCCGGACAACAGCTCAGGTTCCCTAAACCTTAATGATCTTGACAGCAGCCGCATTACAGCCTGCCAAGTCCTGTAGTAAAGCTTTGTAAACTCCCACATCATCATAACACCCCTTTATATTTTCATAGTTATTCACTATAATATAAATATTGGTATTCCAATTATTAATCTAATAGTACAATGATAAAAGTCTTCTGCCAAGATACAAATGCAACATATGGAAAATTTATGCTGCATGCAGCTGGGTGGGAGGTCTATGATCCATAGCGGAACTGGGAGGATAAGAATTGATTTATGAAAAAAATACCATATATGTTACCGGCATCGCCAAGATAAGCGGAAACGATCCTATCTCAGACATATTTGACAGCTTCTTCATCGGCTTGATCCTTGAGAGGGATACCGGAAGGATAATTGACGTTACCTGCAATATGGTAAGGGATGTTACTTCGGATTTCATCAAATCCTTGCTTTTGGGTTATGATATTGTGAATGATGAGGAGAATGTGACTGATGAAATAAGGGACAGGTTTCATGGGATAGCCCAAAAGGCTGTCATTGCAGCCTTCAAGGATGCTCGCAACAGGTATATGATGCTCAAGGGTAATTGAAAAATCCGTAGGAGCAGTATATAATGAATGTATTAGTAAGTTCATAATTATTTTGTTTGCTTGTATGCAGACGGATATCTGCATATAACAGTGAGCAAGATCCAGTTAACAATAGTTATTCTGGATTTTTTTGTTTTTTTGGTGTTAAAGGCTGTGTTTTGTAAGCACAATATTTGAAGAATGGGATGTAAACAAGGCTTCCCCTCAAGGGGAAGGCTACGTCGCATTTTTCTGCAGATATGGAGTTGAGAGAATGGAAGCTGGCTATTATATTCAATTGGAGGAAATAATCCGAAAGAACCTTGAAAAAAGGGGGATGGACGGGATAAAACTGGAGGGTGAGCTTTACGGAGCCGCTGAAAGTCTTTTTTCAGGGGAAACAGTCATTATTGTATCAGGGTTTGTTATAAGGGATGCTATGAAGGGCGAAACGGACGGTCCACTTGGCGCGGTGTCATTGGCAGGAGCCCTTGAAAGGCTGGGAAAGAAGGTAGTACTGCTTACAGATATATACTCGGGCGACTTTTTTTACTGCTGTCGCAAGCTGAAAGGGCTTTCCTATAATATTGAAATAATATCCGTTACTGGTGAT
>CAZNMO010000210.1:0-8176 GCA_964574195.1 uncultured Clostridiaceae bacterium
GTTGGTACACAACTATCCCATTCCGACACACTACACCTGGTTCAACAGGTTCAGCCGTTGGCGGAAAATCAATGCCTGACGACATATACAGTCAGGCTAGAGCTTTGAGAGGACAGAAGCAGCTAACGGGTACTGAGACGAGTTACCCAGCGAAAACTTCTTGGACGGGATACCAACACAAGAGCGGTATCTATGAAGGTATGAACAAGAACACGAAACAGTATGACAAAGCAACTCAAAATAGCTACTTCACGTTCAGACGTGTGAGCGACAAATCCGACCCAGAATCTTGGAAACACCCTGGATTCCCTGGTGTGAAAGCGCTAGATGTGGTGGAGCCTTGGGCAAGAGAAACTTTTGCTAAGGTGTTTAATGCGAATATCAAGAATGCGATGGGAGGATAAACCATGATTCCATTAATTGAGGATTTGCTGACAGAAACTATTGAGAACAGACTAAAATGGCTGAAAAGTAATGTAGATATTGTTGATAGAATTTTTAGTCAAGCATCTGTGACCTCCAGAAACCGTTTGAAGACGTACCTGGGAAAAAATGGTATTAACGTGATGCGTGGATTCCCTATTGACCGAACGACTATGCCAGCCTATGTAATCATGTTGGGCGGAGAGACAGAAATGGGTCAATCACTTGGGGGCTATTTGGGTGATGATGATGAGGGTTATGAGCTTATGCAAACAACCGAGAATCAACGAATTATCAACCATGACGGCGTATTCGCTGTAAGAGTAGACCACAAGCCGATTTTCTCAGTCAATTCTATCACATACAACGGCGTGTATTATGACTTCGAGTGGGACGTCATTGACGAGAACAAAGGACTGATTGCTCTGGATTTCCCTGTAGACTTGACTGAAAGTGACACAGTTACTATCGACTATGTGTACAAGGAGAAGGGGCTTGAATCCTACGGGACATTCTACAATTCACAATACCGTATTGAAACTTGGACTACAAACGGTGACTTGACTGTTCTTCTGTATCATCTTCTAAAATGGATTATGTTGTCTAGCCGAGATTACTTGGGCGAACAAGGTTTGGTGGTACAGAACTTGGGTGGACTGGACTTCGAACCAGCACCTGAATACATGCCAGAATTTGTCTTCAGACGTGCGCTGACGTTTGAATGTACTACAGAGAACAGCTATGACGCAGAGTTCTCTTACATCCAAGACATAGAAATTAAAGGAGTGATTGCAGATGGCGAGGAAACAAACTGACAATGAAGAAGTAAAACAGCCTGTCGTGAGCGTACCCATTCATATTGATGAGTTCCTCATGACAAAGTTTGACCTACGGGATGAGGTTCAGGCTGGATTCCGAGTTTTCATGCGAGGTAAGTCATACCAAAACTCTTTTGGTGACTTCGAGAAAGAACTCAAAGCCTACTTTGACCGAAAAATTTAAATGAGGGGTGTGAGAAACTATGGCAAGAAATATTGGTGTAAACTTCAACGGTAAGCACATTATCCTTCCTGGGGCTTATAGCTCGCTAGACGTTTCAGGTTTGGGTGCTTCTGGTGGCGTATCTCAGAAGACTATTGTTTTCTTAGGTAGTGCGCAAAGCGGTGAGCCGAACAAATTATTTATGTTCCGCAATACTACTGACGCTCGTAAAACATTCCGCAGTGGTGACTTAGTTACTGCTGGTGAGTTGGCTTGGTCTCCATCTGGCGATGGTATCGGAGCTGGGCGAATTGGTTTCATTCGTGTAGAGGACGCCAAACAAGCAATTCTTGAGAAAGACGGCTTGAAGCTTACTTCTCAAATTTATGGCGATGAAGCTAACAAAATCCAAGTGAAACAGGAAGACGGTACAATTGAAGGTTCTAAACGACTTTCATTCTACTTCTACCCTGATAACATTCGTGAAGTTTACGATAACATTGGACCAATCTTTAAATTGAAATACACGGGCGAACAAGCATACGCAGTAATGACTATCACAGTTGATTCAGCTACTAAGAAAGCTACAAAGCTTGAATTGAAAGCAGGCGCTGATGAAGCTACTGCTGTGACAATTGCTACTATCGCTCTTGGTGCAGGAGAATACGCTGACACAAACAAGGTAGTAGGCGCTATCAACGAGTACCCTGGATTTGACGCTTCAATCATCCCAGTAGGTAATAAGAACGTTGCTACACAGTTCTATGACGCTGCGGATAAGGTTGACTTGAAAACTGGCCATACTGTTACAGCGTTGGGTCAAGACTATGTGAACCAAACTCGTAACTCTAAGTTGGTTACTTCAGAGTTTGATGTCATGAATGCTGTCCCTGCAAACTTCGAGTTTACAGCTATGACGGGCGGTACAAATGGCAAAGTTCCGACATCTTGGGTTGATGCATTGGATTTGGTACGTGGCTCTGGAGCTTATATCCTTGTTCCTCTAACAAGCGATGAGTCTATCCACCACGAATGTGCTAAGTTTGTTGAGCGTATGTCTAACGACGAGCGCCAAGAAATGCGTGGTTTCTATGGCGGTGCTTTAGATGAAAGCATTGACACAGTTAAGAGTCGTGCAGTAACGTTGAATGGTGACCGTTCTCTTGTATGTACTCCAGGGGTACGTCGTGCTGTTTATGGTGGAGATAGCAAGCTATTGCCATCGTTCTTCACTGCTGCTATGGTAGCTGGACGAGTATCTGGACAACCAATCGGTGAGCCTGTAACGTTGGATTACTTGAACTTAATCGGTCTTGAGAAAATCTATACGACTACTGAGCTAGAGCAACTATTGGAAGCAGGTGTGACGCCTATTGAATACGTTCAACAAGCTAATCGCCGTGGCTACCGTATTGCTCAATGTGTGACTACTCACCAAGACAGCGACAATCCAGCGTTGCGTGAGCTTTCTATCGGTGAAATTGGTGACTTCCTGAATATGGAGCTTCGAGAAGTTCTTGAGACTATGTTCGTGGGTCAAAAAGGTACTATCAACTCACCTTCAATCATCAAGAACAAGGTTCAATCGTTCTTAGACCAAAAGGTGCGTGAAGAAATCATCACTGCATACGATGAAGTGTCTGTACGAGTAGTCCTTGACGGCGGTGTAGTGTATGTTGAATACGCAGTAATGCCAGTATTCGGAATCAACTATGTGTTAATCTCAGGCAGATTCTACCGTACTGAGATTGGCGGAGAATAAGAGGGGGCGAGGGAATGGATAAAAACAAAGCATTAGCTGTCAAAGATGAGTTCCTAGCTGAACAAAAGCGTTTGCCATTAAAGCTTGACCTACAATTCTTTGCCACTCAAGAGAAACAAACAGTACACTCAGGTGCTACTGTTCTCTTGATGATTGGTAACAAGGTAGTAGGTAAAGCCCAAGGTATCGACGGTAGACGCTCGTTTGGTACAGAGGGTGTCTATGAAATCGGCACAATCATGCCGACGGAACACGTGTACAACCGATATGAGGGTTCTGTGTCGATTGACAAGTTCTTCTTGAAAAAGGACAACTTGAAGTCTTTAGGCTTCGCAGCTCTTGGTGAGGAAGTACTGAAACTGGACATTTTGGACATTGTAGTTGTGTCTAAAGCTGATAACTCTGTTATTCGTGCTTATCGTGGCTGCTCTATCCAAGATTACAGTGAAAACTTCCGTGCCAACTCTATTGCTGGTGAGAACGCAAGCTTTGTTTACTTGAAAGCTTCCGACTCTAAGTAATAGCTAAAAGTATTGGAGTCAATACACTAAATTTATAAATAAGAAAGATGCCTAGATGGATTGATTTCTGTCTAGGCATTTTCATTAGAATTGAAACTTTTAGGAGGAATTTACAATGGCTGAAAGCAGACTTTTAGGTCAACAAATTTTGATGGGTAAACAACGCACACTGACAGACACAATTTCATTCCCAGAGATTGACAAAGCATATACAGGTTCTTTCAAGTTCCACCACCCTACGTTAATTGAACGTATGAATATTGGCGTACTAAAAGCCAAGATGTTAGATGGTTTGGAAGGGCGAGTGGACGTATATACAGACAATATCGCACACATGACGGCTACTTTGGACCACGTATTGGATGAGGCTCCAGAATGGTTCTATGAGCAAGGGCTGATTGAGTACGACATTCTGGAAGGAGTGTTTGACGTTTACATCAAGTGGTACAACTCCTTTCGTGAACGAGGTACAAAGCAAACAGATTCGACAGATAACGCAGAATCCAGAGAACAGATTTGATTGGTGGATTCTAAAAGAGTGGAAACTGCTTCCCACTAGTCCAGACTTTCTGAACCTTACCGAGGAGCAGCGAGAGTACCTGTGGGACAACTTTCTTATTGACAATCCAAAAATCGAACAACAACTCAAGAACCGTATTGAGGATGATGAGTTTGACGACGAATGGAATGCTATGGAAGTTGGTACGGAATCCGACGAGGAGAGCGAAAACAAATTTGCACAAGAAGACTACTCTGACATTGAGAAGTCAGTTGGAGCTTATCTTTATGGAAATGACGCTCTGGAAATGCCTAGTGTGTATGAACGACTAAAAGCGAAAGGGATAAACATAACCCAAGCTGAAGAAGCGCCTGTAATTAAGAGCGAGGAGATAGCAGATTGGGAAGAGGAGGTGGATGACTGATGTCGCAGGAAGTAAGTATCAAGCTGAAAGCCGATACCAGGGAAGCGGTCAAGTCTGTGAAGGACTTGGAAAGACAGGTTTCTGGTCTTGAACGTGTGTCTCAAAAAGGTGAAGGGAACAAGAGCTTTCTATCACAAGATGATGTAAAACAGTTCCGCCGTATGTCTCAGGAGAGTGAACGAATTTACAGAGAGTTCTTTGACAAGCTCAACCGTATCCAACGAGACATAGACAAGAAGAAACGTGACTTGGAAGCTGCTACAACTCGCAACGCTGGTTCTTCTACGACAGATGCACTACAACGTGACATTCGAGAGTTGGAAGCAAGAAGAAACATGGTCAGCTCTCAACGTGACGCCGTAACCAACCTGTATAACAGAGGTCAACAATCTCAGCAACAAATCAACAATATGAACACGCCTGGCGCATTCAGCTCTATGATGTTGGGCGGTGGACGCAACCTTATCGCTGCCATGGGATTAACCATGGCAGTTGGTCAGCTTGCAAGGTTTATTAATGACGGAGCAAGACAAGTTAAGGCTGACGAGAAAACTATGTCAACGCTTGGTCAAAGAACAGGGTATGTTGGCAACTACCACCAAGGACGTAAGGATGCTCAAGAAGTCGGATTGCGTAATGGTAATGCCTACAACGCTATAGACACTATGGGTGTAGCAGACAGTTACACAAGCTTGGCTGGGTTCAAGAGCAACCAGGAAATGTGGAGCAGAACGAGTGAAATTCAGTCGGCTTCTCGTATTCTGGGGGTAGACGCAAATGAGCTTTCTTCCACATACGGTAACTTGAACAAGATGGGTGCTTTGAACGATTCTGCAAGCTTTAAACAGTTCAAAGAATCCATGATTGGAGCTATCAAGGAAACTGGCATGGCTGGGCGTGACCGTGAGTTCATTAAGGCAGCGGAGGGGCTAGCAACACAAGTTGGAGAAGGTCAAATGTCTCTGTCCAACGCTGAACTCAAGAACATCATTGGGCTACAAACAGCAATTGGTTCTAGCGGAGAAAAGGGGCTTCAAGGTGAAAAGGGTGCAAATGTTCTTGGTAAACTTGATGCTGGTGTTAAAGGCGGAAACGCTAGTGTTGATGCTCTGTTAGGTTGGGGAACTGAGTTTCAAGGTGTGAGCGGTAGAGCTGAACTGGAACGTTTGAAAGCGAAAGGTATTGGCTCCAGAGAAGTACAAGAGAAACTAGCTAAAGCACTTCCAAACATTGCAGGGGGCGACAAAGATTACCAAGCTCTTTACTTAAAAGACAACTTTGGTCTCAGCATGGAAGAAGCAGATGCTATGGTCAAGAAGTTTGCTAGTGGTGAATTCTTGGGCGGTAAGGGCAAATTGTCCAAAGCCGAGGAAGAAGCCAAAGCAACTGCTGAAAGCCGTTCCAAAGCTTGGCAAGATTCAAAGTCTCAGAGAGACCAAGAAAACGATGCTAGGTGGAACAACACCAAGAAATGGGGCGGTGAGAAGTGGCGTGATATGTGGGAAGGTGGAAAGGAATTATTCTTGAGCCAACCTGAAGCGCTACAATGGACTGAAATGGGCGCTGCTGCAGTAGGAGGGGGAATCCTGGGCGGTAAAGCCATGGGCGGTCTATCCAGATTATTCAGTGGTAGCGTAGGCGGTGCTGGCGGAGCTGCTGGTGGCGGTATGATGTCTAAAGCTAGTGGATGGATGAAAGGTGCGGGCGGTAAGCTACTTGGACCACTTGGAGCTGCTTTGTCTATGAAGTCTGCTGGGGACTTTGGTTCTTGGTTAGGTGACAAGACTTTCGGTACAACTAAGGGAGCGCCGAAAAGCGGTTGGAATCCATTCAAAACTGAAGAGTACACAGAGACTACTCAAGGTTGGTTGTCTAAAGGTTGGGACTTTGTAACTCCTTGGGACACAGACTGGGAAAAGCACAAAAAAGGTATCAAAGATATTGACGCTGACAATCCATTCTTGAAAGATAAGAAAGAGAAGAAATCAGGTTCAGTTGTGTCAGAAGCAAAGGCTGCAGCTAAAGAGGATGCCCGTTCACAAGCACTTGCCCTAGCTAAAGAGAAAGAAATTTTGGACAGACGTAAGAGCGTTAATGCTGACCAACACACAGTATTAGACAAGGAACGCAAGAACTTGGATGATATGAAGAACATGGTTGGCTCTGAATCTGGCAGTAGTGGTAACAGCTCTGGAGGAGGTTTCTTCAGTAAGCTGTTTGGTGGTATCAAGTCTTTCTTTGGTGGAGAAACAGCGTATGCTGCTGGAAACGGCGGTGGGGGCGGAGGGCAGTCATATGCTTCCAACTACACGGCTGTGGGTAAAAACTCTGACTTCATGAACCAAAACTTGAAACAACAGTCGAATATGACTGCTGAAGACATTAATAAATGGATTGCTAGCAAAGCTCCTAAAGACTCGCTGCTCCAAGGTAAAGGCGACGTATTCATGAAAGCTGCGCAAGAATCTGGACTTGACCCACGTTACCTAGTAGCCCACGCAGCTCACGAGACTGGTTGGGGAACATCCAACATAGCTAAGAAAAAGAGTAACTTCTATGGTATTGGAGCTTTCGATGCGACTCCTTATGCTTCAGCCTACGGTTACAATAACACAGATGCTGGCATTGTTGAGGGAGCTAAGTGGATTGCTAAGAACTATACAGACAAAGGACAAGACACACTAGGAAAAATGCGTAACAACGGCGGTAAGCACGAATATGCCACTGACCCTCTATGGGACGATAAGATTGCTGGTATTATGGCTGGTGCTCCTGTGGGAAGCGGAGGAGCTAAAAAGACAGCCTGGACGAATCAAACATCCAGCGTTATGTCAACGGCTGCTACTTCTTCAGCTGGAGGCAGACAAGTAATCGACGTTAATGTTAGCGGTAAAATCGACGGCTTGACGAAAGAGAACAACAACAAAGTCACAGAAGCTCTCGTTGCAGGCTTAAACGGTAACTCAATAAACCTTATGTATGAAACTAGACGTGGAGTGGGAGGTAACAAGGCATGATTATTCAAGGTACTCAACATGCTCCATCTGCCCTGGTGTCTTTTTCAACGGAAACAGGTGAACTAACCCTTCGAGCTGGAGTCTCAGCTGAAGGGTTTGCTTTGGATGGACAAGTGTTAAAAATTAGTACAAACAACGATATATCTGGGGATGCGGGTACATTCCAGATTGAATTAGTTGCTTCTAAACGTTGGGACAAAGTGTTGGCTTCCAATGACTTTGTTCGTATCCAAATGTTCAGAGACGGAGACAACCTGAATCTCGATGGCTATGAACCAACGGTTATGATGGGGCTTGTGGACGACGTTCGAAAGAGTGTTTCATTACAAGGCGGTACTCCACAAAAGACAGTAGTTGTCACAGGGAGAACCTTTGCCAAGGCTCTAATCAACTTTGAAGTAGGTGTAATTCAAGAAGCTCCAAACGCCACTACAGCTTCTGTAGGTTGGCTACAAGGACGTATCAAGTTTGCTGGTTCGTCGGCTGCTGATATTACACGTCAAATTTTCAATGAGCTGGTATTCAAGTACATGAACTACACATTCCGAA
>CAZNMO010000211.1:0-3890 GCA_964574195.1 uncultured Clostridiaceae bacterium
AACAGGAAATGGCAGTAAGGAAAAGCAAAATTCAAATTGAATTAATGAAGAGTGTTAAATCCAAATTTAGATACGACACAGGAGGATAACGATCTTGGGAACAGTAGAACATATCCGGAATGCAAAACCAGGTGAAACCATTGCTTTCGGCGCCTATCCACAGTCAGCGGAAGGCACGGACAGAACACCTATAAAGTGGCGGGTGCTCCAAAATTCGGCAAGTGAAGTGTTGCTTTTGAGTGAATACATTTTGGACTGCAAGCGGTATCATGGCAAGTCTGCAGATATCACATGGTATGATTGTGTGGATATTATATGGCGTGACTGTGATTTGCGCCAGTGGCTCAACGATGAATTCTATAATACTGCATTCACAGCGGAAGAAAAGAAGGTGATAAAGTCAACTCATTGTACTGACAATGGAGAGGAAAGCCCTGACACGGAGGATAAGGTTTTTTTGCTTAGTGTAGCAGAGATAAAAGCCTTGACTGATGTGCACGGAAAGGATCTGCTGCGCACTGTAGGAACGGATTTTGCCAAAACAAGAAAGCCTGATGGCTGCAACTTATATGTATATGATAAAAGCATCAAGGATAACTATGTCATCATTGACGGCGAAGAAAACGGCTGTTCCTGGTGGTGGCTGCGGACACAGGGAAACAAGCCCTCCCGTGCTTATTTTATAGGAACAGGCTGCAGTATCCGCAGTTATGCCAATGTCAGTGCAGCTCGTGATGGAGTCCGGCCTGCAATAAAAATAGATCTTGTATGATTTGGAAGCTATGGATAGCGATTTATGAAGGGAAATGATATATATGAATAATACACTGATTGTTTATTACTCACTTTTCCAAAATACAAAGTACGTAGCAATGGAGATCGCAAAACAGACCGGAGGCACCCTGAGAGAGTTGATTCCGGAAAAGAATTATTCCTTCGACTATAATACTGCTACCAAGGAAGTAAGGAGTGAAATTTCCCGTGGGTTCTGTCCCAAGCTGATAGCCGGGAATGAATCGATCGATGAGTATCAGACGATATTCATAGGTTCTCCCAACTGGTTCAAAACACTTGCCCCACCGGTAATAAGCTTTCTTAGGCAGCATGGTTTCGAAGGAAAAACAGTTGTACCCTTTTGCACCCATGGAGGCGGAGGGTTTGGCGAAATTGAAACTGCTATCGCTAGAGAGTGCCCGAAGGCCATAATATTACCTGGTCTTGAAGTAAATGGCACCGCTGCTCCCGAAAAAGTAAAAAAGTGGCTTGAGGCCATTGGAAAAGAAAGGATTGATTAAATGTTGACCAATGAAACGATAAATGTCATTAAGAGGCGCAGGAGCATCCGTTGTTATAAAAAAGAGCAGATCAAGGATGAAGAACTACAGGCAGTATTAGAGGCTGGAGCATATGCACCCTATGCCGGTAATCAGGCTTGGCACTTTACAGTTATTCAAAAGAGGGAAACCCTTGAGCGGATCAACCAACTTGCAAAGGAAAGTCTTAGGTCACATGTGGTTGAAGGCCTAAGAGCTCTTGGAAATGATGACAGCTATAATGGTTTATATGGAGCACCGACATTGATCATTGTTTCTGGTAAAAAAGAGTTCATACCACTTGAGTATGATTGTGCTGCAGCCACACAAAACATGCTGCTTGCAGCAGAATCGATGGGACTTGGCTCCTGCTGGGTATACTACCCCATGTTTGCATTTGATTCTCCACAGGCTGATGATTTAAGAAGGGAAATAAAGTTGCCTGAGGGATATAGCCCTTATTGTTCACTGCTGCTTGGCTATAAGGACGGTTTAGTAACTGATGCTGCCGAGAGGAAGTGCGACATCACGACATTTGTTTAATGACTGCATTCATGACCGGTAATAATATGCTATTGTACAGTAAAAACCATGATCATCGCATTAAGAGGAGCATTGGAATGAAAAATCAGAAATGCGTATAGGCTCTTGACAATATTGAAAAGAAGTCATATTATAATAATGAACGATGTTCATGGAGTGATTTGAAATATGATTACCAATAATACAAACTATAAGGAAAGAATCCTATTATCAGCCAAAGAAATTGCTTTAGCAGAAGGTATGACAAAAATAGATATCCGCTCTGTTGCAAAAAACTGCGGTATTGCTTCCGGAACAGTATATAACTACTTTCCATCCAAAGGAGACCTGCTTGCTGCGGTTATTGAGGACTTTTGGGAGGAAGCCTTCAGGAATATTGATTGGGGAAGCTTAGCAAACAATGGCTTTTATCCCAACCTGGAGAAACTATACGATATACTCAATGAATACCTTAACAAATTCAAGGAAAACTGGCTGGAGGAGCTTTCATTTCTACAAACTCACGAAAAGCAGCTTGGAAGACAAAAGCAAAACGAGTATTTTAAAATAATAGCCAATAGAATCATGGCTATCATGGACATGGATGACACAGTAAAAAATTACCCTTGGAGTGAAGAGACTCCTAAAGAAAAGGTTGCAGAGTTTATATTTGACAACATGCTTGTAAGCCTTCGAAAAGGTGAAGGGGACATAAATTTCTTGATAAAGGTTATAAATAAAATATTATCATATTAAAAATCATGCTTATGGTATGATTTTTAATATGAACACTTATGAACAACGTTCACGGGTTTGCTTGACGGCACCTGTATCCATATTTTGAAAGGATGAGGAATAAAAATGTTGATTTCTGCTATAGTAACAATTACATTAGCCCTGGTGTTTTACACAATAGGTGTATGGGGTGAGAAAATGCAAGGTGTATTGAAAAAATGGCACTTGCTTGTGTTTTATTTGGGCTTGGTATTCGATACTACGGGAACTACGATCATGAGCCGGATCGCTTCCGGAGGCTTCAAGTTGAATTTTCATGGCATTACAGGCCTGCTTGCAATTATTCTGATGCTTTTTCATGCACTGTGGGCAACTGTGGTGTTGGTAAGAAACAATGAAAAGGCCAAAGCCAATTTCCATAGATTAAGTATCGTTGTCTGGATCATATGGCTGATACCTTTTATTTCGGGTGCGGTATTCGGCATGGCAAGATAGTGGTTTCAGCAGAACTGCTGAGTTGCGAAATATATTGACAGTATAGTATCTGGATGTTATATTTGATTCAAGATATGCTATAACGCACAAAAGTAAATATAATGAAGCATACAATTGAGGCCTGATAGAATTTCAGGCATTATTTTTAATCATGCTGACCGCTATGGCGGAAGAAATATGTTAAAACGCGCCAAACATAGAAAGGGGGAAAAATTATGATCACTGAGAGGATAGAAGCAGCAAGACAGAACTATATCAATGCAAAGCCGGCTGTATCCTATGAAAGGGCAAGGATCTGGACAGAATCGCACAAGAGGACGGAAGGCCAGTCGATTCCCATAAGGAGGGCCAAGGCATTCAAGGATACCTGCGAGCAGCTGGAAGCAAACATATTTGATGGAGAGCTTATTGTCGGAGCTATAGGCGAATTCAGAAAATGCGGTATTCTTACTCCGGAGTTTTCATGGACTTGGGTGGACCGGGAAATGGACAATTTTGATAAGAGAGTCCAGGATCCTTATGTCATGACTGACGAGCAGAGAGCTTATGTCAGGGAGAATATTTTCCCCTACTGGAAAGGGAAATCCCTGGAGGAAGCATTTCTGGCACAGCTGCCCACAGAAACAGCAAAGGTTGCTGTGGACACAGGGTTTATTGATAATGACTCCAAGTGGAGACAGGCGGTTGGAGAGATCACCCCGGATTATCAGGATGTATTATTCAAGAAGGGCTTCGGGGGGATAATAAAAGAAGCAAGGGAGAATATCTCAAAGCTGTCCTGTACTTCGGCGGAGGACCTGAAAAAGAAGGATTTTTATAACTCTA
>CAZNMO010000211.1:3900-8033 GCA_964574195.1 uncultured Clostridiaceae bacterium
CCTCGGAAGGTATAATCAGAAATGCAAACAGATACTCTGAGAAAGCTAAAGCGATGGCAGCTGAGGAGCAGGATGGAGCAAGAAAAGCAGAACTGCTGAAAATAGCTGACATATGCAGCAGGATACCTGAAAATCCACCTGAGACCTTTTATGAAGCTATACAGTTGATCTGGTTCACACAGATCGGGGCAGTATTGTCAGAGAACCCTCTCGCGCTCAATCCGGGAAGGTTTGACCAATTTATGTATCCGTACTACAAGTCAGATATAGAAAAAGGCATCACGACAAAGGACCAGATCCAGGAGCTGATAGAGGCTTACTGGCTAAAGCTTTCGGAGTGGGTATGGACCATATCTGCGAACACAGCGGAATTTTTCGCAGGCTATAACCAGTTCCAGAATCTGACCATAGGTGGAAAAACAAGAGAGGGCAAGGATGCTACCAATGAGCTTTCATATATGTGCCTGAAGGCTACTGAGGAGGTCAAGACACACCAGCCTGGATTAAGTGTGAGGATCCACCAGGATTGCCCCTCTGAATTCCTGGATGCGGTGACATACCTTGTAAGCAAGGGAACAGGCTTCCCAGCCATACACAACGACAGCGCGGGCTACCAGATGCTGATAAATGCAGGCTACAGGCCTGAGGATGCAAGGGACTGGAACAACTGCGGCTGTGTGGTTCCCCATTTCCGCAAAACAGGAGAGTGGACCTCCGCGGTAAATATAAACTTCACTGCAGCTCTGGAATTTGCATTGAACAAAGGCTGCAGCAGGATCTCCGGAGAAAAGGTCGGACTGGATGAAAATGATGCAGCAGCTTTCAAGAGCTATGAAGAAGTTGAAGAGGCGTTCTATAAACAGTTCAATTACCTGATAGAGCAGTCTGTACATGTATCATTGCTGGCTCAGAAGCTCCATAAGGAAATGGTGCCACGGCCGTTTTTATCCTCCTGCATTGAGCAGTGTATGACTGATGGAAAGGATCTGGTCGATGCAGGCGCAAAATACAATCTTGGGCCTGTACTCACCGGTATAGGATTGGCAGTAACGTCCAACTCTCTGGCAGTGATCAAGAAGCTGGTATTTGAGGATGAGGCAGCTGATATGAAAACCTTGTTAAAAGCTCTTGATGCAAACTGGGAGGGCTACGAAGACCTCAGGCAGCTGGCTTTATCGGTGCCCAAATACGGTAATGATCTTGACTATGTTGATGACATTGCCATAAAGATGGCAAATCACTACTACAATGAAGGCCATAAGTATACGGATATAAATGGTAACAGCTTCAACACCGCCTTTATGGGGATATCGAATTACCTGCCCACAGGCAAGGTGGTCGGAGCAACGCCCTGCGGCAGAAAAGCCGGAGAGCCGCTATCCGAAGGAGTATCGCCCTTCGCAGGATCTGATACGTCGACACCGCTTGCAGCCATGCGCTCAGCGGCAAAGCTGAACCAGGATGTGCATTCGGGAGGAACACTGCTGAATCTGAGATTGAATGAGGAGCTGGTAAATACAAAAAGGGGACAGAGTAATTTGGCGTCCATGATACAGACCTTCTTCTCCCTTGGAGCTTTCCATGTCCAGTTCAATACCATATCCACCGAGACGCTGCGCAAGGCGCAGGAAAATCCGGAGAACTACAAGGATCTTCTTGTGAGGGTCGCTGGATACAGCACGCAGTTTGTAAACTTGTCAAAGACGATGCAGGATGCGATAATTGCAAGGACGGCACATGAACACTATTAAGTCGACCTTTTTTCGGTGTGGGAGGGATCATGATGAATGCTGAAAGCGGATATTTCATGGAGCTGCAGGACTTTTCAGTCAATGACGGCAGCGGGATAAGGACCATCGTGTTCTTTGCCGGTTGCCCCCTTAGGTGTCAATGGTGCTCCAATCCGGAGAGCTATACCCATAGCTTCAAGGTTGCCCATTACCGGAAGACTTGCAGCAGATGCGGAAGATGCCAGGCAGCATGCCCCAATAATGTTGGTATGGATATGAATGAGCCAGGCCAGCGGGAAAAATGTGATTCCTGCGGAGCCTGTGCGGAAGTATGCCCCACGGCCAGCAGAAAAAGCTTAATTTATAAATATACTACGGAACAGATACTCGAAAAGATAGAAAAGCAAAGGATTTTCTATAGGTATTCGGGTGGGGGTGTAACCTTTTCCGGAGGAGAAGCAACCAGGCAGCAACATGTTTTGAGAGAACTTGTAAACAGGCTGTATGATCAGGCGGTAAATCTAGCGCTGGAGACATCAGGCTGCTTTGAATTTGATGAGGTAAAGGACATATTGGCCAAGCTTGATTTGATATTTGTCGATATCAAGCATATGGACGGCCTAAAGCATAAAAGATATACAGGTGTAGGCAACGAAAAGATCCTGAAGAACATATCCAGGCTTAAGGAGCTTAAGGTGCCGGTAGTGGTGAGGATCCCTGTAATAGAGGGATTTAATGCGGATACTGCAAATATCAAGGAAACAGCACGATTTGTGAAAGCCAATATTGTTGATCCAAAAATTGAGCTGCTACCTTATCATACATTGGGTGACGGCAAATATGAAGCCTTGGGCATGAAAAAGCCATCGGATAATTTCCACACTCCATCCAGGGAGCTACTGGCTGAATTAAAGAGAAACGTTGAAGACGAAGGAGTAGAGGTAGTCAGCTATAGGTGATCGGTTCCAGTTGCGAAGAAAGTGATATTGATTTACTATTACAGTATAATGGAATTACTACTCTACGGAGAATAAGAGGAGTGATAAAATGAGCAGGATATTGATAGTAGTCGACATGCAGAGAGATTTCATTGACGGAGCATTGGGAACCAAAGAAGCGCAAGAAATCGTACCGGCGGTGCTGGATAAGATAAGGAAGCACACAGGCATTACTATTTTTACGAGGGACACCCACCGGGAGGATTATCTTTCAACACAGGAGGGACATAATCTTCCGGTAGTCCATTGCATAGAAGGGACTCCAGGCTGGGAGCTGCAGAAGGATATAGGGCGGCTTGCTGAAAATGGCTCTTGCAGTATCTTCAACAAGTGTACCTTTGGTTCTGATATGCTTGTGGAATATCTCAGGGAACTGCATGAAAAGGATAGCATTGAGGAAATAGAGCTGGTAGGCTTATGTACTGATATATGCGTGATATCCAACGCCATGACAATAAAAACCTTCATGCCGGAGGTGAAGCTGGTCGTGGATGCAACCTGCTGTGCCGGGGTGACTCCAAAGAGTCACAGGAATGCCCTTGAAGCTATGAAAATATGCCAGGTTGAGATCCGGGGAGTATAGATAGCACACTGACCTGGAGATGTTTTTTGTAAAAAAGCTCCTTCGCTATGTTCAGGATGACAATGAGAGTCATCCTGAGCACTAGCGAAGGAGCTTATAAGTTTGGGGTTATTTCATTTTATTCATATCATTGATCTGGTTCATCTGGTCCGGCATTGGGAATACAAGGTTGCCCTCCATTTTATCCATATACTCGTTCAGCATGAGCTCAATATTCTTTCCTGTCCAACTACCGGAAAGGTTCTCGAATTTCGAGTCGCCGGTAGTATCCCTGCGATAATCCTTGATCTCAAGTATTATCTGTGCTCCCTCCCAGGTCAGGACGATCTTGTCATCCCAACGTATGCTATAGGAGCCATCCACCAATTCCTTGTAATCGCTATAGGCATATTTCCCATAACTGTCGATTGGGTCGTCGTAGCTCAAGGTAATGCTGTGCTGAGGCATATTCTGGAATAATCTGTTGTTAAGCTCCTTTACAGGTACGATCGCCAAGGGTTTTATATCAGGCTGCACCGTGCCTGTTTTCGGAACGATTATATTGGGCAATCTGCCGGCGGCAGTACTTAACATTGTACTAGTCTGGGAGGGCTTTGGCTCCCAGTACCATTTCTTGATTATCGTATTTGAAAACTGGGATCCACCAAGAGTCTCTTCGCCTGTATCCAGCAGTGCACGAAGCTTGACGGTTTTGGTCTGCTCCGGTATTCCTGCTTCCTGCAGTAATGGCAGCCCGGTATCGGGATTGATAAGGTAACAGCCGGTGGCGGATTGGGTATAACCTTTTGCTGTAAAGGCGGCAGATGCAGTATACTGTTTTTC
>CAZNMO010000212.1:0-8020 GCA_964574195.1 uncultured Clostridiaceae bacterium
AAGGGAAGAAAGAAATCATTGAAGACATTATTTGAAATGCTTCAGGAGAATATAGTTGCTCCGGAGGAACAGGTGATAGCCATAAGCCATGGAGATTGCCTGGAGGATGTGGAGTATCTCAGGGACATGATACTGAAGGAGTTCAAGGTAAAGGATGTAATAGTTAATCATGTAGGGCCGGTCATAGGTTCCCATACGGGTCCCGGAGTAGTTGCCCTGTTCTTCATGGGCAGCAAGCGATAATATGCTGAGAAACAGGCAGTTTACAAAAACTGCTTGTTTTTTTTCACAAATATTTTAAGAAAATTTCAAAAATTCTATATAGAAAAATAACAATCTGATGATAGTATAAAGAAAGGAAAATATTTCATGTGAATTTTATTTTGTGGGGTGAAGCTATGGAAATGAGGAAGAAGGTTACAGTATTCTTGGTTATGTGCCTGATACCAGTGCTGCTCTCCTTGTCGGGCTGTACCGGAACTGTTGCTTCTGCAGGGAATGAGGCCAGGGCAGCCAATGGTGATGAAACGCTTATTGACGAGGATAAGCTGGTAAGGACAGTAGCGGAGCTTAGTAGTGAGAAATATGAGGGGCGACTGGCAGGAACTGATGGTAACGAAGCTGCGGCAAAATATATCGCCGACGCATTCAAAACTTTAGGCCTGTCAAATCCAACAGGTCTGGACAACTATATTCAGCGGTATCCACAGACTGTGATCACACTGAAGTCAGTACCGCAGCTCTCCATAGTCGACGAATCGGGAAAGACTGTCAGGGAGTTCAAGTATGTTGAGAACTTTACCTTAAGGTCATTGTCCAGTAAAACCAATGAAATTGATATAAATACCCCATTGTATCTGGTATCGGAGCTGAGCCAGTTGAATCCGGAAAACCAGGAGCTTAAGGGAAAGCTGCTGCTCGTTTCATGGAGGCTCAGGGGAAATACCTCCTTTTACAGGCTTGTAGAGCTGGTAAATGAATGCGGAGCTGCAGGGGCAATTGGGGAGTATGATATTGTGAGCCAATACAGGACAACCGGCTCACTCACTGTGACTCCCATGCTGGGGCCATGGCTGGAGGGTGAGCACAGTCCCTTTGTGAATGTGGATAACGACACATACAAGGAATTGCTGGCAGCTTTTGAAAAGGGGCGACGGGTCAGCTACAAATGCAGCTTCACAAGGGAAGACGGCAAACAGGTTCCCAATGTGGTAGGACTGCTGGAGGGTTCCGATGAGAAGCTGAAAAATCAATATATCATTATTGGAGCGCATTTTGACCATGTAGGCCGGAACCTTGATGGAAGCTTCAATCCGGGCGGTCTGGACAATGCCTCCGGGGTGGCGTCAATGCTTGAGGTGGCCAGGGTACTAAAAGAGAGCAAGACTGTTCCCGGTAAATCGATACTGTTCATTGCCTTCAATGGCGAAGAAGGCGGCCTGCAGGGCTCCGAATATTATGCGGGCCATCCTGTTTACCCTTTGAAGGATGCAAAAATGATATGCCTTGATATGGTAGGTTCTACTGAAAAGCTGCCCTTGATGGTAGTGAGGTCGGAGGGCGGAGATGATGGAGTTCAGAATAAGTTTTATGACTATTGCAAGGAGCTTGGGATCGAAGCGGAAAAAGAGGTAGTCGATGGAAGTGACCACACCAGCTTTGCAGGTAGAGGTGTTGATTCTGTACTACTGATAAATGAGGACTACTATAATGGATACCATACTCCTGCAGATACGGTAGAAGATGTGGATAAAACAAGGATAGAGCAGGTTACGAAGCTTGTTCTGCATTACCTGGATAAGACTGCATTTTAGGTTGAAAATTACCTAATTGCCGGCGGCGAGCATGTATTGCCCCTTATGTACATGCCGCTGCTTTTCTTTTTTTGAAAGCGGTGCATATCACAATGAAAAATTATAGATTCATATCGAAAAGGCATTTGTGGAATACTTCTGATGAGGCATTTATTCTAAAACGAATGGATATGATAAAATGGCAGGAAATACAAAAAAAATAGCGATACTTGGCGCAGGCTACGGAGGCGTGCATGCTGCCGGGCTCCTGGGCAAGGCTGCACGGAGAGGAAAGGATATCAGTGTACTGCTAGTAGATAAAAAGCCGTATCATACTCTTATGACAGAGCTTCATGAGGTAGCAGGAAACAGGGTGGGACCGGAGTCGGTACAGATAGATCTCAGGGAGATATTCAGCGCATCAAAGGTAGAGGTGACAACTGAGGAGATCACGGGTATCGATTTCAAGGCACAGAAGCTACAGTCGGATTCAGGAGGCTACCAGTATGATTATCTTATAATCGATACAGGTGCCGAGCCTGCATTTTTCGGGGTCCCCGGAGTAATGGAGAATGGTTTTTCACTATGGTCCTTTGAGGATGCTGAACGTATAAAAAAACACATAAGTGACATGTTTGAAAAAGCAAGGGCGGAAAAGGACCCTTCCCGGAGAAAGACAATGCTTACCTTCATTGTGGCGGGAGCAGGCTTTACAGGTATCGAGACCATGGGCGAACTGCTGGAATGGAAAGGGCAGCTGTGCAGGGAGTATGGTATAGACCATAAGGAAGTGACCCTGATAATTGTGGAGGCTATGTTGAGCATACTCCCTATACTTAGCGAAGGCCTTGTAAAAAAATCAGAACGCTACCTGGTCAGGCACGGTGTACAGGTTATGACCAATGCGCCCATTATTGAAGTAAAGAGTGATTCGATAGTACTGAAGGGTGGAAGAGAAATACCTACAAAAACACTGATATGGACATGTGGAGTCCAGGGGAGCAGCTTTGCGGCAGGTGTTGAGCTGACCCATGGCGGCAGGGGCAGGATACAGGTGAATGAGTACATGCAGTCTGTAGATCATAGCAATGTCTTCGCAGTAGGTGACAATGCATTTTATGAAGAACCCGACGGCAAGGGCGGAAAGAAGCCAATACCCCAGATCGTCGAAGCAGCACTACAGACTGCAGAGACAGCTGCGCACAATGTTATTGCAGTAATTGAAAATGGAGAAAAGAAGGTCTTCAAGTCCAATTACCACGGATTCATGGTATCCATCGGAGGCCGTTATGCAGTGGCTGAAGTGGGCGGAAGCAGGCTGTCCGGCTTTTTTGCCATGGCTCTGAAGCATCTGGTAAATATCCATTATCAGTTTGGCGTGGGTGGTTTTGCAAGGATATGGGATTATGTCATGCATGAATTCTTCTGGGTAAAGGAAGGGAGGTCCATACTTGGCGGGCATCTTTCGGCCAAGGCTCCGACTTTATGGCTGGCTGTCCTCAGGGTGTATGTAGGCGTCCTGTGGCTTATCGAGGGAATAAAAAAGATACAGGAAGGCTGGCTTGATCCTGCCAAAAACTTTATAGTGACCCTACCCAAGCCACAGGATGTGCCGCTGGAATCAACCGATGCGGTGTCCAATGCCACTCAGGTCACACAATATTATCCGGAGCCCATATTGAAGCAGCCACCTCGCATATTCCAATGGTTCATGGATACTTTTATCGAGCCCAATGCTTATCTTTTCCAAGCATCAGTGGTCCTTATGGAGGTAGCCATAGGGCTGGCCCTGATAGCCGGGCTTTTTACCGTGCTTGCCTCCCTGGGCTCAATATTTCTCTGCTTCAATTTTATTTTGTCTGCCATGGCGGGTACTGAGATACTGTGGTATATATTCGTAGGCATTGCAATGTTTGGCGGAGCGGGAAGAGCTTTCGGACTTGACTACTATGTGATCCCATGGCTCAAGCACTGGTGGAGGAAGACACGTTTTGCAAGGCGGACTCGCTTGTATGTACGGTAGAAGAAACGGGTGAGAATTTTCTGCTGATGGGTTATAATTAAATTGGAATATTCTTCATTTGGAGGTTAATAAATCATGCAGCTAAAAATCGGTGATATATATAATGGCTTTCGACTGCTCAGGGAGAAGGAGGTAAAGGAGACCAATTCGAAGGTGCTTCTTTTCCTTCATGAGAAAAGCGGGGCACGGTTGTTTTACATGGAAAATGAAGATGACAACAAGGTCTTCTCAGTCACCTTCAGGACCCCTCCCAATAACAGTGCGGGTACACCTCATATACTGGAGCACTCTGTGCTTTGTGGCTCAAAAAAGTTCCCGACCAAGGAACCCTTTGTGGAGCTTGTCAAGGGATCGCTGAATACTTTTCTGAACGCATTTACCTTTGGGGACAAGACAATGTACCCTGTGGCAAGCAGAAATGACAAGGACTTTGAGAACCTGATGGATGTATATCTGGATTCAGTGTTTCACCCCAATATCTATGAACACACAGAGATACTCAAACAAGAGGGCTGGCATTATGAAATCGAAAGCATTGATGGAGAGCTGAACTACAAGGGTGTCGTATATAACGAAATGAAAGGAGCTCTGTCATCACCGGATTCAGTGCTTTCCCGGAAGCTCCAGGAAACCCTTTTTCCCGATACCCCCTATGGCTTTGAGTCCGGCGGGGACCCGGAGAATATACCGGAGCTTACCCAGGAGGACTTTCTGGAATTCCACAGGAAGTATTACCATCCTTCAAACAGTTATATGTTCCTGTATGGAAAGGTCGACCTGTTGGACAGATTGAGGTTTATCGATGAGCAATACCTGGCGGGATATGATGCTATAAGCGTTGAATCTGCGATACCGCTACAGCCGTCCTTCAACTCCATGAAAGAGGTGGAAATGGAGTATCCAATATCGAGGCAGGAGGATGAACGGGATAAGACTTACCTGAGCCTGAATTATGCAGCAGGAGTGTCCACAGAAGCGGAGGATTACCTTGCCATGGAGATCCTTGAGCACATACTTCTTTCGACACCGGCTTCGCCACTGAAAAAAGCCTTGGTCGAAGCTGACCTGGGTAAGGATGTTTTTGGCAAGTATGACAACAGCATAATTCAACCTGTATTCAGCATTATTGTAAAAAACTCCAATGTTGAAAGAAAAGAAGAATTTCACAGGATTGTGGTTGAAACCCTGGAGGGACTGGTAAAGGAAGGCCTGGACAGCCAACTGGTCGAGGCGGCGGTGAACCTGAAGGAATTCCAGCTGAGAGAAGCGGATTATGAAGGCTACCCAAAAGGCCTGATATACAATATAAAAATAATGGACAGCTGGCTTTATGATTCGGATCCGATCATGCATCTGGAATATGGGCACATATTTGAAAACATAAGAGCGGCACTGAAAGACAAGTATTTTGAAAAACTCATACAAAAATATCTACTAAACAACGACCACTGTTCCCTGCTTGTGCTCAAGCCAAGTAAAGGGATGGCTGAGGCCAAGGATGAGGAAACAAGGAAAAAGCTCAAGGATATAAAAGCCTCAATGTCCCAGGAACAGCTGCAGGAGCTGATCAAGCAGACCAAGGAATTGAGGGACTGGCAGAATACTCCCGATACCCCTGAAAAGCTTGCACTGATACCAATGCTCTCAATAAATGATATTGAAAAGACTGGAGAGGTGCTGCCGCAGCTGGTCAAGGAGGAGTCGGGGGTCAAGGTGCTGGCTCACCACATGTTTACCAATGATATAATATACACCGATCTCCTGTTCGATACCTCGGCAGTACCCCAGGAGCTGCTTGCCTACATACCGCTGCTGGCTGGAATACTGGGGAAGGTGAGTACAGAGCGCTATAGCTACGGAGAGCTTTCCAAACAGCTAGACATGCACACCGGAGGTATACGGTTCAGTACACCGGTCTATGGTGAAAAGAACAATGACAGCGTATATCACCCGATGTTCTCGGTAAAAGGCAGGTCACTTGCTGCAAAGCTCCCCAAAATGCTGGAGCTTATAGGAGAGATAATTTCAGGAACAGCCTTGGATGATGTAAAGCGGATAAGGGAGATCATCAGGGAAAACAAATCAAGGATCGAAATGAGGATATCCAATGAGGGGTATACTCTTGCCTGCAAGAGGCTATTCTCGTATTTCTCAGAAGAAGGCAGCTATCTGGAGACTATCTCGGGACTGACCTATTACAGATTCATTGCCGATATAGAGAATAATTTCGACAGCAGGATAGAAGAGGTGCGGACTAACCTTCTGAAGCTCATGGCACTGGTATTCAGAAAGGACGCCCTTGTTGCCGGGGTGACTTGCGAAGAGGATGATTACAGCCGTTTTACAAATGATCTGGGCGTGTTTATCGGCAGGTTGGGCAGAAGCAAGGCCGACCCGGCAAAATACTCCTTCGAAAACAGAACTCTGAATGAAGGACTGATGACCCAGGGAAAAGTACAGTATGTTGCCCAGGGCTACAACTTCATGAAACTGGGATATCCCTATACAGGAAAGCTTCAGGTGCTGAGGACAGTATCCAGGTACAGCTATCTCTGGAACAGGATAAGAGTACAGGGAGGTGCTTATGGAGCCTTCTCGGGCTTTGAAAAGAACGGAAATATGTTCATGGTTTCCTACAGGGACCCCAATTTGTCAGAGACCCTGAAGGTTTACGATGAAATGCATGAGTTTCTTAGAAACTTCAGCATAGAAGAAAGGGAAATGACGAAATACATTATAGGAACTGTGAGCAGGCTGGATTCGCCGCTGACGCCCTTCATGAAGGGTGAACGAGCCATGGAGAATTACCTGAGGAAAATCACCCATGAGGACCTGCAGAAGGAAAGGGAGGAGATCCTTGGCACCACCCAGCAGGATATAAGGGAACTGGCGGATATGATGCTTGAGGTAATGAAAAGAAAAAGCTACTGCGTGCTTGGCAGCGAGCTGAAGATCAAGGAAAACAAGGAACTGTTCGGCAGCCTGGTGGATGTATTTTCATAGAAATAAGACAGAGTAAGGAGCATATCCTTACTCTGTTTTTTAAAAATGAAATCTGGCTTATGGTCTGCATTTTATCAATGCTTTGGACTCTACGGTCATTACAGTCTGCCCCTCCTGATTGGAAGCTGTGACCTTAAGTGCGAATATCCCACGGCCTTTTTTGGAGGAGGGGATAAGGTCCGTAACTTCGGCATCTACGGTTAGCCGGTCATTGGGATGTACAGGTAAGAGCCATTTTACATTATCCAATGAAAGGCCGCCTATTATTTCATGAGAAAGTACCTCCTGCTTTACCCATTGCCCCCATACGGCACATAGGGTATGGAAGCCGGATGCAATAAGTCCCTTGTGTATGCTTTCTGAGGCAAAGCCCTTGTCTAAATGTATAGGCAATGGATCATATCTGGATGCAAATTCAAGAATGTCTGTTTCACTTATGCTGACAGGCTCACATTCAAAATGCTGGCCTTTATGGAAATCTTCAAAATACATTTATTCGATCTACCTCGCAACCAATTATACATATTATTGATTCTAGCATATTCACTGTTTTACTTCCACTATCCAGCCTTCCGGAGCTTTTATCTCACCAAACTGTATTGCGGTGAGTGTCTCATACAGCTTCTTTGTCACAGGGCCGACTTTTTCGTTGCTATAGAACACATGGCATTTATCCTTGTATGTGATGCTTCCGATAGGGGTTATTACTGCAGCTGTTCCACAGGCCCCTGCTTCGGCGAAATCATCAAGCTTGTCGATGTAGACATCGCCCTCTTCGACCTCCAATCCCAGATAATCTCGGGCAACCTGCATAAGAGAATATTTTGTTATGCTGGGGAGAATAGAGGGCGATTTTGGAGTAATGAATTTGTTGTCCCTGGTTATACCAAAGAAATTGGCGGAGCCTACTTCTTCGATCTTTGTATGAGTCAGCGGGTCCAGATATATGCAATCTGCAAAGCCCTTTTTTGCTGCCTGCTTATATGGGTACAGGCTTGCCGCATAATTACCGCCGACTTTTGCCGCGCCGGTCCCAAAAGGGGCAGCCCTGTCATAATCAGATACAATAAAATCTACCGGGGCCATGCCGCCTTTGAAGTAAGGGCCTACAGGCATACAGAATACGCTGAATAAATATTCAGGGGCTGGGCATACTCCGATATTGTCACCTATACCTATTATATATGGCCTGATGTATAGT
>CAZNMO010000213.1:0-7985 GCA_964574195.1 uncultured Clostridiaceae bacterium
CTTGCCTCTATGGGAGGCTCGCTCCGGGCAGGTTCGGATCACTTACAATACACGGCTCTACGAAGGAAGGGCTTGGTGGGTTAGGAACGTTTTCAATATGATTATTTTTCCGTATTAGTTTGATGAGAAATGCGAGACGAAAAAGGAACTCATCTTTTCGACTGGGAAATGCGAGTCTGTTTTGTCCACTTTCTCCATCCCCCTCTATCAAAATCAAAAAAAAGGAGGCGAGCTTGCTTCTTATTCCCGTGTTTGATCTCTTCCATCTCTGCCTGGCTCGTTGTCACCTATGTTGAAGAAAGGTTTGGAACCCTGTAGAGAATGAAGAGGGGCCAAGGATCTTCCTCTCAACAGTGCTTTTCGAGGCTCCACTCTCCCCCCTGAATAAGTAAGGCCCCGTTAAGCCTGGGCGAAGATGGGGATAAAGAGTAAGGATTGAAGCCCCCTTAGCTCTGCCAGGCACTGGACAGGGGTTAGCTCTGTAAATGTGTAGAGCCAAGTGTAGTGTGGTGTAGTAGTAGGCACTTCTAGGCCCCTTCCCGGCTACTGGATCACTCCAGTGCTTCGGGTACTACGGACCCTCTGCCATCCATTGCAGCAGAGCCTTTTCATGGGCGGGGGGGCTAAGCGCAGTTCTTTGAATCAAAGGTTGAATGAAATCGATTCTTTTTTAGATAGAAAAATCGAAATCGGATAGGATAGATGGATGGATCTATCTTTCTATTCATATATATTACTAATATAAATGGATTTATATAGTGTTGTAGCGTAGCAAGAAGCCCCAAATCCTTGATTTGGCCAGGAAAGACTGCACTGCTTTGGGCCCAGGAAGCGAAGGGAATGAGCTCGGCTGCTTCTCCTCCACACTTCTTTTTCTCCGTGCCCGTTCCGCATGCGCTTCGCGCGCCATTGGCGCTTTGCTCTCCTCTTATTCTTCATTGGACGGTTCGGATGGACTTCGCCGTTCTTTCCCAACTAAAATCGAAAGGGCTGTATCACATCGAGATGTCGATTCGTTTTCCGCCCCCAATGAGATGGGGAATTTTTCACCCCCTATTTAGACTTTTGGGCCCTTCATCTTTCTGAATCGAGACCCGGCCCGGCTCGCGTCGTTCCAACAACCGGCGGGGAGCACCTCAGTATACGATCGCGCGCAGTAACTGGGAGTCCTATTACACCTAAGGCCAACTTCAATTCACCAAACCAAGGTTCATCTCGTGTAGTCATTGTGGACTCGTACAAGGATATTGAGTAGACGGTTGATGTATCAGACTCGACCCTATCTTTCGTAGCATGCATTCCCATCCGTGTCGCAACGGATTCGGTAAGCTACGTGTCCGGTGCACGGAGAACTGCCTTCGGTCCCCCTTTCTTACTTACTCGTGGCAACCTTCCGGCCGCCCAACGACCTATAACGCTAGTCACTACTCCCACTGGGGCTAGGAAGTAAGCCCCACAACCCAAAGCGGCGAAGAACAAATAGAATTTGCTACAAAAGCCGGCTAACGGGGGTATTCCTGCGTATGAGAACATAGTAATGGAGAAGGTAATAGCCGAAATAGGATTCGTTTTGGCTAGAGCGCCCAAATCCGCTATATATTTTACACGGGTTTGCCGTAATGCTAAAACTATGGCGAATGCATCTATCGTCATTGATGCATAAATAAAGATACCAATTAGTAGTGATTGAATTCCTTCTATGGTTCCACATGAGAAACCAGTACGAATATAACCTACATGTCCAATTGAACTATGAGCTAGAAGTCTTTTTACTTTCGTTTGGGCCATGGCGGCCAGTGCTCCTAAGATCATAGAAGCAATGCTGCAGAAAAAGAAGATTTGTTGCAATGTAGCTCCATAAGAACCATAAATAGAAACACGTGAAATATTAGCAGAAATAGAGATTTTAGGCGCAATAGAAAGGAATGCTGTAACCGGGGTGGGTGAACCCTCATAGATATCAGGTGCCCACATATATAGAGTCAAAAGATATATGGAGTCCGAAGGGTAGGGGGTTTTCTTCGGGGCTCGAGAGATGGAATAGATAGGGCCCCACAAGTTTGAAATTCGCCGCTGGGGAATTCACACGAAAGGGAACGAGGAATTCTCAACGAAAAAAGTGCTCTCTGAACCGAACGTGAAAGTCGTTTTCCATCAGACGGCTTTTCCTGTAACTCTACTCTCGACTTGGATTATATATCCAAAAAGGTCCGCTCTCGGCCATTCCACACGCTGCCTAGCAGAGACGTGGTTATCTGAAGTGGATTCTCTCTTTTGTAGTAGATGCCGAACCTGCTGTGCCCCATTGACTAAGAAGGGGGCGGACACAGCAGCTACATGGACCCCTTCCTTTCAGTTGTTGCCAGCGCTTTCCCGGGCCGAGCCGGAATTTCTTATTAGAAAGGGCAGGCAAAGCCCGAAGGCTGCTATCCCAATAGGAAGGGCGGAACGAGGAGAGGAGCTGAAAGCCACTGTAAGGAGGAGGGCCCGGCAATCATACCACGGCGGTCAAAAAAGCGTGTTCCCTTCAGATAAGACGCACCTACGGCCATCCTCGGCCTTCTTCGTTTTCGATGAAAAAAAAATCTCGATCTCCGAAAGCGTTTTCCTTCCCCCGCCGCACCTCCCTCCCTTCGTCGAGCCTTTACTTTAATGGTTGGGGAAAGCATTCCCTTATCTGAACTTGGTGGGCATTCTTTCCAGCCTTAGTAAAATAGGGGGTGGGTTTGGCTTGAACATAGGCTCAAACAGAATGTGAAGGGTCCTAGCTACGCCATGCGTTCAATACAAAATCTGGAAAGCTGCAGGGATGACAAAAAGAGGGCGCTTTCCTGTGTTGCACTGAAAAAAAGGACCGCCCGAGACGAGCGTCTTCTCTTAGGTTTCTTCCTCCCGCGCCCGTCGCCGCCCGGCCCGCGTTAGAGGGGAAGATTAGCAAAGCGGGAAAAGAAAGAGGGAAGGGGAGCAGCATCTTATTCTCTTCGCGAGAACTTCCGGATCGTAGAAGCATTCGGAACGGGCTCCGCGTTCATTTCGTTGGCAGAAACGATCCATTCCATTCGGGGCTTCGGGGAACCCAAAAATTGGACTTGAGAATCAATGATAGATAGACAAGAGATAGATAAACGATATATATATATTTCTCACAAAAAAATTGTGAGATTAAAGAGCAGATGGATCCTATCCCCTATATCGAACACTCATTCCTATCTATTGATAGAAAGATCTTCGTCAAATACCGGACAAAGCCTTTTTTTAGGAATTACTCATATCCAAAGCAGCTTTTCACAAGCACCCCACCCCATACAACTAGTTGGGGGGGCTGTTCGCCTTTTGAATCAAACAAAGTAAGTAGTAGGGGCGTTCAGCCACTGTAAGGAGAGGGGCTTCATAGCTACTTTCATTCTAAAGGAAAGCGAAGAACCAACCTTTAGTCAATAGGAGCCCTACTTCCCTCTTTCCGACCTCATCACTTCAATTCAAGGGCAAACCCATTTCCTAGTCACCGGGCTGAGCGCACCTTTGGTACTTCAATAGGGCGAGCAGTTTGATAGTGACTTCTTTCGTTTGGTAGGGCGACGAATACTTCAATGACGGAAACAGCCGGAAACTCGAGAGGGTCGCCTTTGGAGAAGCGTTTGCCGGTAACCAAAGCCTCACTCTGATTATGTCGTGAGGCTGACTGAATCCAATCCATAAACCCGGAAATGAAACGTTGTTCGTTCCCTTTCGTCAAGTAGGTAAAGTAGGCATACGAACCACCTTGCCTTAGACTCTATTGGAACAAAGCAAAGAAGGAGGCGGAATGGAGAAAGGAAAGGGACAAGGGCGGTCTTGCTTGGCGCGAAGGCTGCTGGTTCGGGGGTAGAGTACAGTACTAAAGGTCCTCGGACTTCCAGGCGGTTTTTCTTTTGGGCAGCTGTTCACCGTTGGATCTCGCCAATACAGCCCCCTATAGTTTTCGTTACCGAGATATCTTTTTTTTTTCATTGTTCCCAGGGATTTTTTGGGGAATCTGCTCCCATGCTGCAAACAGTCAAATCTGAACTGAACCCTGTCGCTCTTCTTTCTTTCCTCGCGAGCAGGAAGCACACCAGCAGCGTGCGTTGCGTGATTCTACTGTGTTTTTTGCACTTGACTGGGTGGACAGTTGACCGGAAGATAACTTCGATTCGCCCGGCCAGCAGGCGGGCGGCGTGCTTATCTTGTGTGACAACACTACAGAGCGAGTTGCTCTTCTAGGCGGGCAGCTGTGTGACAACACTACAGAGAAAGCGGCGCTTTCGTGTAACATGCTATGGTCTCAACGCCCTTACGAGGTAGTGATGAGTTTCACGCGCTCTAAGCCCGGCCCTAAGCGGTTAGGAAGATTGGCCGCAGAGCGGTACCACCCACCCTACCCTACCACCTATAGGCGGCCGTCCTACAGCCGCCCGAAAAGGAACTGCAGTGATCTTGAATAGGGATCCTACAGCGATAAATAGAATCCCCATAAAAATACCACTAGATCGAGCACCAGTGATTTCGTATCCGGTCAAAATCTTGGCTAATTGATCGAAGTGGGTAGCTCCAGTAGACCCATAGATCATGGAACAAATAGGGTGGGTAGGCCTAAGCACCACACTACACGTATAGACGCGAACCCCCCTCGTTACCGTACGTGCGACTCTCACCGCATACGGCTCGCACAAAGACTCCTAAATCCATCCCGAGCCCTTTCTTCCACCTCTCCTCTCCAATCCTCGATCAAACTTGCGTTCCCCAGGCGCTATGAAATGGGGGTCTTTCCTTCGCCTATCGTATGTATCGGCTTGGCTTCGTCCCGAACCAAGGAGGCATTCTGGCGGACGCATGCGTGTAGGAAGGCCGACGACTACATAAGCTAAAAGACTACGACTACAAGACAGGCCGGAAGCGACTCGCTTCTATTCTCGTTGGGATTGGATATAGATGGGAAATCTATAGATCGTAGTAGTTCGCCAACCTCTCTAACTAACATACGATACAATTTCACTTCACGGCACGGCCAAAAAAAAGAAAGAGCTTCGCTCGGTTGGCCTTCCTACGCTGACGAATGCCTCTTTTCTCTTCTCTGAAGTCTACAACAAACAAGTGGGAGAGGCAGGATTCGAACCTACGTAGAAAAACTTCAACAGATTTACAGTCTGCCGCTTTTGACCACTCGGCCACTCTCCCCTTCCCGGGCCGAGGCCCCCCTCAATGGGTTCTAATTCTAAGAAGGGGGGCGGCGCCCTGAATCAATCAAAAAGCTTATTGATTTAATTGAAGGGAACTAAGACGATTAGCTTAGCTAGCGTTCCGGGAGAATGACGTCATTTAAGAACTTCGTTGCCACTAGTAAATTAGACCATCCCCCCCAAAAAGAACTCGGAGCCTAAAGAGAAGAGAGTTCAGTCTACAAGAAGCTGGCAGAGCTTTAGCCATTGGGCCACATCCATCTATCCTAAACAGTAACCCTTTTCTTGTTCGTTCTTCGAATGACGCTAGTGGAGACTAATTCCTTCCGGCTAATGAAGATACTACTCCAGTCTTTCCAGTGGATCCTTCCCTAAGAATGGAACGAACCAAGTGTTCCTATACGAGAGTGAGGAATAAAAACCAACAATCAACTTACCGCTTTTGATGTCCCACGATTCTGCTAGTTTAGAAACAAAGGAGAAGGACACCACCGGAGGCAAGCGCTAGGTCAGAAAAGCGATAACTCAAAAATCTCCCCAAGTAGGATTCGAACCTACGACCAATCGGTTAACAGCCGACCGCTCTACCACTGAGCTACTGAGGAACAACGGACTTAATGTTGGAAGCCGACTCTCGTTCTTTAACCTATGACCGAAGAAAAATGAGTTCGTCACTCTTTTTCACATACACCGGGAGAAAGGGTTACGATAGCAAGCCCCTCCCCGGCCGGAGAGCCTCCAGGACAAGGAGGCGGCGATCAACCATCCACTCTCGAGATTCATATTGATCAATAGATCTCCGCGCCCTGCCAGTTCGCTAAGTAGACTCACTCTACCGAGGGGCAACAAAGGCTGGAACTCTTCCTGCCAAAAACAAGGGACCTACTTCTCATCCTAGGAGTTAGCAGGTATGAAAGAGTCCCCTCTCTGTCTGTCTCTCCGAGTTTCTACTACTAAGTAGCACTTCTGCTATTCAATCATAGAATCGATTCCGATCAAGCTGAAAAAAGTCAGCCCTATATATGTTTGTTATTAGTAAAGCGCTAAGGCCCTATCTATAGTAAGGGGCCCTTTCTTGCTCGTTAGCGCTCTTTTTTGATTGCAGCTAGGGCGCCCCTTTTCTTTCTCAAAGTCAACTTTCTCCCTTCTTAGTCAAGCTTTGAAGTCCCTACTTTATTTAGATTGTTGGGATATTTGAAGAAGCGCAGGTTTGGAACCCTATACCTATACAAGGGGCTGGTCTCGATCTCGCTTGGTGGTACCCCTCTCGATGATTGTTGACTCAACATTGATTTCGTGCTTGAGTTGGAGGGCTCTCCCTCCATCCATCGAGTCAAGTAATTCGCTATCGGAAATTTCTCCGCCGCCTATCTCATGCCATGCTTCTTCTTTCTCCGAATCGGTTCCTAGTGTCAGTCAATCAAGATTCGCCATCAAGAGAGGGAAGAGCCTTGACTTTAGGTTAGGCCGGTCTCATCATTCACGCAATTCCCCCGTCCATCGATTGATCACGCGAGTACGCATCCAGTCAGCGCATAGCGAATGAAAAAAGCGTTCATCCTGGATTCTCTTCCTCAAGAAAAATGTCTATCAATTGATCCCTACGGTCAAAGTCTCCACTTTTCACGCCCCTCTACTAAGAGATGCACCATGTTGATAGGAATCGGCAAAGACCTTCTTGTACACGTCCTCGAGGGCAGCATTCATGGCAATCATCACTACTTTCTCCCGAGGGCATGGTATGGCTTTGTTCTTGGTCTTGTTTAATAGATGTCGAGTGCCGCTTTTCCCCGTCCGAGAATCTCCATCTGCTCTAAGTGGGCGCGAGCTAGAATCCTTATGTCAGCTTGGTTGTTCAAAAGACTGTCTCTTTATCCCTTGCATCTTCATCTTTTCGAAAGCCCAGACCATTCTTCTGGATCTGCATTAGTCCTATTTCAGGTGCAAAGCCTCTTCAATAAAGACCTCTTTTTTCCATTTCTCATTTTGTTGATTGAAAGAGAATAAGCGCTATCCATTGAGTAAAGAGAGGGTTTGCTACAGTGATTCGGGCGGTTGGTGGCCCCTTCGAGAGTTGCGGGTCCTTGCCGCTGCATGAGTGTTAGCTCACGCTCAAAACTCCTCCGACACGAGTCCTAGTCGTTGCGCTGCGGTCCGTTTCCCGGCTTCGCTTGCGCGATTTGCACTTCTGATTGGTTCCAGCCATCCCCAACCTTAATGAATGGACTATGAAGGGGTCAGTCAAGCGGTTCGGGTTTTCGGTCGGTTCCCGTTCGCCTTCCCCCCCCCTCATAGTCCATTAGTGGGTAGGGTGGTCAACTTAGAGGGCGCCCGCCTCCTCCTCAGACGTGTCCTCGACAACCTTAAGGTTCTTCGGTCTCCGCTTTTGGGGGCGGAAGTGCTTGGTCGCTGGGGGTTCCTTTTCCTCAACCAATTCGGTTGTGTCAGCCTTGGTCTAACATTTTGTTATGAGCTGGCTGGACAAAGATGGATTGAAGGTCAGATAGATTTGAGTTCAAGTGGCACAGCACCTTCGATCGACCATAGGGCCTATTCTACCCTTACCGAATTCATTCTATTGAAGCGTAACGTAAAAAGCTCCTTCTCATCTTGCATTTCTTTGGTTTGGAAGTTCCAGAATCTTGTCTGTGGATTTCTATAACAAAGGAAAGCCTCCTACCCTAATACTATGCCATTTGATTGAAACAAGTTCCGTGCTGCTCACCACTCCTCGAGGCCAAGGACGGGGTCGAACCGTCATTCCAGGATTTGCAGTCCGATACATTT
>CAZNMO010000214.1:0-7906 GCA_964574195.1 uncultured Clostridiaceae bacterium
ATAAAGAGGCAGCTGGCGGGAATGGCCAGGAAGGATATAATCAGCAAGGCACTGGGAAGTAATTCAATGATGATCGTGGTGAAAAACATTGGGGAGGCTGCAGGCATAATAAACAATATAGCACCTGAGCACCTGGAGCTTATAACTGAGAATCCCTTCGCTATACTAAAGGATATTAGAAATGCAGGGGCAATTTTCATAGGGGCATACTCTACAGAGCCTATAGGCGATTATATAGCGGGACCGAATCATGTGCTTCCTACCTATGGAACAGCAGCTTTCTTTTCACCGCTTTCTACTCGTGATTTCCAGAAAAGGTCCAGTCTTATATATTATAGCAGGGAAGATATGGAGGCCTTTGGGCCAGAAGCGGTCAGGATAGCAGAGGCAGAAGGGCTGGAAGCTCATGCAAATGCACTGAAGGTGAGGTTGGAGGCATGATTGAAAAACTTGTTTCACCAAGAGTTAAGGAACTGGAAAGCTATAGAGTGGAATCCAATATACAGCCGGTGGCACTTGATAAGAATGAACTTCCGTGGAGCTTGAACTCCAATGTGCGGGAGGCGGTTTTGAGCAGTATACGGGCCATGGAATTCAACCGTTACCCGGACAGCAGCTGCAGTGAGCTGAAAAAGGCAATTTCGAAATATACAGGGATCGGAGCCCCTTGCATAGCAGTGGGAAACGGCTCCGATGAGCTAATAAGCGTGGTGCTTCAGACCTTTATAAGCTCCGGAGATACAATAATGGTCAATGACCCCAGCTTTTCCATGTATAAGATATACGGGACCATATGCGGCGCCAGAATACTGGAATACGACCTTGACAGCAGCTTTGGAATGGAGCCGGAAGAGTTTATAGAGTACCTTGTGAAGGAAAAGCCGAAGCTGGTATTCCTCTGCAACCCTAACAATCCTACAGGAGGAAGGCTTCAACTGGATGTTATAGAGGAGATATTGAAGGCGGTTGAAGGTATAGTGGTTGTGGACGAGGCTTATTTCGAGTTCTCGGGCCTGACTGCGGCAGGGCTGCTCCGGTCCTACGAGAACCTGATAATACTCAGGACCTTTTCAAAGGCTTTCGGACTTGCGGCTCTCAGATTGGGATATATGCTTGCTTCAAAGGAGGCAATAAGCTATATAGACAGAGTACGTTCCCCCTTTAATGTAAACACCTTTGCCCAGCTAGTGGCGGTAGAAGCCCTTAACAATATCGATCCTATAATGGAAAGGGTAGAGCTGATAAAGCTTGAGAGGGAAAGGCTGAGAAAACTGCTTGAGGATCTCGATGGGATCAAATGCTATGAATCCTGGAGCAATTTCCTCCTGATCAGCACTCCAAAGGCTGGAGCTATTTACAGCAGCCTAATGGGATCGGGGATATGTATAAAAAGCTTTTCAAGCTCAAGGCTGAGGGATTGCCTGAGGATCACCATAGGGAACCCCATACAGAATGATAGGTTGTATGAAAGTATAAGGGAGGTGCTGTGTGGATATGGAGGCTAAAGCCAGAAGCACGGAACTGTCAAGAGAGACAAAGGAAACAGAGGTACATGTCAGTCTGAATATAGACGGAAGCGGTGTCTATGATGTAGATACCGGGATACCCTTCTTCGATCACATGCTGGAGCAGCTCTCCAGGCATAGCGGTATGGATATGGCCATCAAAGCCGTTGGAGACATTCAGGTTGACGTACACCATACCATTGAGGATGTGGGGATAGTTTTAGGGAAGGCATTTTACCAATGCACCCTGGACAAAACAGGCATTATGAGATATGGAAGTGCAATGCTTCCTATGGATGATTCACTTTGCATGGCTGCAGTGGACCTCTGTGGCAGGGCAAACCTGGTATACAACTGCAGCTCGCTTGGAGGCCGAATAGGTGAATTTGAAACGGAAAACATCAAGGAGTTCTTCAAGGCTTTTGTCAGCAATGCGGCAATAACATTGCATATAAATCTTCAATACGGAGAGAACGGCCATCATAATGTGGAATGTATATTCAAGGCAGTTGCAAGGGCTTTGATGGAAGCTTCAAAGCTTGATACGGCCAGGGGCCTTCCGTCCACAAAGGGGTGTATATAGCTTATGAAGCTTGGGATCGTAGATTATGGAGTAGGAAATATATTCAGCCTGCAGAATGCCTTTTCACATATCGATATTGACACGGTAGTATCAAAGGACGCAAAAGTGCTGGACAACTGCACGGGAATAATACTTCCCGGGGTAGGTGCCTTCAGCGACGCTGCCTCGAACCTTGCAGAAAGTGGATTGGACATCGTGCTGAAAACCCAGGCAGCCAAAGGGAAGCTGATATTGGGGATATGCCTGGGAATGCAGCTGCTGTATGACTATAGTACAGAGGGTGGCAGCATCAGAGGCCTGGGGTTGCTGAAAGGGTGGATCGATAGGCTGCCGGAAGGTATAAAGGTCCCGCATATGGGCTGGAATACCATGGAGCTGAGAAATGAATGCAGGGCACTTGGAGGGATCAGCGAAAGGGATCATTTGTATTTTGTCCACTCCTATTATGCCAGAGTGGACAACAACAGCGAGATCTGCGCCGTATGCAGGCATGGGGTTGAGATAGCTGCAGTAGTGGAAAAGGACAATGTACTTGGAATACAGTTTCATCCGGAAAAAAGCGGTGAGACGGGTATGAAAATATTAAAAAATATTAAGGAGATGTTGAAATGAAAATTTATCCGGCAGTAGATATTCTTGATGGGAAATGTGTAAGGCTGAAAAAAGGCATGCTTGAGAAGACGGAAGTATTCTATGAAAACCCCCTGGATGCTGCAAAAATGTGGGAGCAGAAGGGCGCCCAGGCGTTGCACATCATTGATCTGAATGGTGCTTTCAACGGCCAGATGGGAAACAGAACAGCCATTGAAGAGATAATAAAGTCAGTGGGGATACCGGTGCAGGTTGGAGGCGGCCTCAGGACGATCTCGGATATAACTGCTGCTTTGAATACAGGTGCGGCAAAGGTTATAATCGGTACCGGGGCTGTACTGGATGAAGAACTGCTGGAGGCAGGACTCAAAAAATATATGGACAGGATCGCAGTGAGTATTGATGCAATAGATGGACTTGTTGCAATAAAGGGATGGGTAAATGTAAGTGAATTCAGTGCGTACAATTTTGCCTGCAAGATGGTGGAAAAAGGCTGCAGGAACATAATTTATACCGATATATCCAGGGATGGAACCATGAACGGCCCCAACCTGGACGGCATAGAGAAAATGTGTAATGTTGAAGGTGCCAAGGTAACTGCCTCGGGTGGAATAAGAAGTATAGAGGACCTTCTGGCAATAAAGGCAACAGGAGCTGAGGGTGCAATAATCGGGAAGGCACTGTACACAGGTGCATTTAACCTAGAGGATGCCTTGAAGGCATTGGGGGTATAATATGCTGGCCAAAAGGATCATACCATGCCTGGATGTAAAAAACGGGCGGGTGGTCAAGGGGATCGGCTTTGAAAACCTGAAGGATGCAGGAGATCCTGTGGAGGCAGCCAGGCTTTACAGCTCGGCAGGCGCCGATGAAATAGTCTTTCTGGATATTACAGCCACGCTGGAGAGCAGAAGGGCCATGTCAGATGTAGTAGCTACAGTGGCAAAGGAGGTTTTTATTCCCCTTACCGTAGGCGGAGGCATCGGAAGCCTAAAGGATATCGAAGCACTGCTCCATGCCGGTGCGGATAAAATATCCCTGAATACCGCTGCGGTGAGGGACCCTGAGCTGGTTGAAGAAGCGGCAAGGCGCTATGGAAGCCAGTGTGTCGTCGTTGCTATGGATGCAAAACGCAGGGCAGCGGCAGCAGGCTGGGAGGTATATGTAAACGGAGGCAGGACCTATACAGGTATCGATGTTATTAAGTGGTGCAGAAAAGTATATCAGCTGGGTGCGGGGGAAATACTCCTGACCAGTATAGATGCTGACGGTACCAGGGATGGCTATGACATAGAGCTTACGGCAAGGGTAACCGAAGCGGTCAATATACCTGTGATAGCTTCCGGAGGTGCAGGGAAAAAAGAGGATTTCTACAGGGTGCTTACAGCAGGAAAGGCTGATGCAGCTCTGGCAGCTTCATTGTTCCACTATGGAGAGCTGGCTATTAGAGACCTTAAGGCTTATTTGGAACAGCAGGGAGTAAGCGTAAGATAGGAGATAACGATATGTTGATAGATGAGATCAAATTCGACGAGAAGGGCCTGATACCTGCAATAGTCCAGGACTATAGGACCGGCCACGTGCTTATGCAGGCATATATGAATGAAGAGAGCCTGAAGCTGACCATGGAAACAGGACGGACATGGTTTTACAGCAGAAGCCGCCAGGAGCTTTGGGAAAAGGGAGCTACCTCCGGAAACATACAAGAGGTCAAGGCGCTTCTGTATGACTGTGACGGAGACTCTCTGCTACTCAAGGTACTTCAACATGGTCCGGCCTGCCACACCGGCAGCAGGAGCTGCTATTACAGGAGGCTGTGGTCTTCTGAAGCTGAGGCTCAAGCTGTCGGTCTGGGAGAGGTCATTGAAGAGCTTTACTGGAAGGTGACCGACAGGCGGAAAAATCCCGTAACCGGTTCTTATACCTGCTATCTCTTCGATAAAGGCATAGACAAGATACTTAAGAAGGTGGGGGAGGAAAGCGCTGAAGTTATAATAGCAGCCAAAAATGAAAGCAGGGAAGAAATGATATATGAGTTATCTGACCTGGCTTATCACGTTATAGTACTTATGAACCACGCGGGAATATTTCCAGAGGACATAGCAGGGGAATTGATGAAGAGATCAAAATAGGACGGTATATGCCGTTCTATTTTATTGTATGGGAAAGTATAACTTTCTTATACAATTTCAAAGGCTGTCATATGATGGCGAAAGTTGCGTACGATTACCTGTGGAGGAACTTGGAAGTTGAAGGAATTAATTGAATATTTGTAGAATTATAATAATTCTCTGGTTGGAAATGGGATGGTATAGGATTTCATTTCTTCCATTTTTTATTTTTTAATGAGGGGTGCATAAGATGGATGGAGCTTTTTCGGATTCAGTCATATTCAGTAACAATATGGGTAATACATCTGAGGTCAAGGCAGCAGACAGGATCAAGCAGCTGGAGGAAAGGATTGAGGAGCTTCAGGCTTTGGTCCAGGAATACAGTGAGGAAAATGAAAAACTGTGCGGTATTAATGTTTTATATCAGGAGAGGATACTGGAACAAGCAGTTTTTAACAACGATATGAATAACTTCCTGGAAAATGCCGACATAGCAATGGTCTTCCTTGATGAGAACCTTTGTGTGAGAAGCTATACACCAAGCATTACAAAAGAAATCAGTCTGAGGGAACAGGATATTGGAAAATCTATCAGGAGCATTTCCCACAACCTGTTGGATGATGAGCTTAGTGAACTGGTGTCAGATGTGGCAGAACGGCTGACACCTTCAGACAGGGAGGTCCGAAGCAGGACCGGGTGTTGGTATCTGCAGAAATGTGCACCATGCATTGCTCCTGACAAAACCTGCAGAGGTGTTATAATACTCCTTATCGATATTACAAAACGCAAGCGGGCGGAAATCTTCAGCCTTAAGGTTGGTGAGAGATATGAGAAATTGGTTGAATACTCTCCCTTTGCGATTTATATAATACAAAACGGCAAATTTCATTTTTCCAATCTGGCAGGCTTGAAGCTGTTGAATATCAACAGGGAAAACGAGCTTGTGCTTATACCCTTCAGCTACTTTTTCCACATTGATGAAGAAAGCCTGATCCCCAAGGAGGAGGACAGTCTTTCAGACCAGGAAAGGCCAATAGTGCCCATCGAAGATAAGATAGTTCTGGCTGACGGAAATGAGCTTTTGGTTGAGATCACTGCAATTCAGATCCATGTTGACAATAAACCAGCTAAGCTGCTGTTCGTACGGGACATTTCCTTCAGGATAGAGCAGGAACACCTGCGGGAGGAAAATGAAAATAGCAAGAAGCTGCTTAATGAGTCAATTTTGTCTGAAACCTTGAAGACAGAGTTTTTTAGCAATCTGTCCCATGAGCTGAGGACGCCCCTCAATGTAATTCTGAGTACTCTGCAGCTCCTGGAGCTGTATATGAGGAATGAGGATATAGAGACTATGAGAGGTAAGCTGGGTAGACTTGTCAGGATAATGAAGCAGAATTGTTACAGGCAGCTGAGGCTTGTGAACAATATGATCGATATTACCAAGCTTGATGCGGGATATTTTGAGCTTGATCTACAGAACTGCAACATTGTAAGCCTGGTCGAAAACATTACACTCTCAGTTTCAGAGTATATAAGGAATAAGTCCCTCCGGCTTATATTCAATACGGAGCTGAATGAATGTACCCTAGCATGTGACCCTGACAAGGTAGAGCGGGTCATACTGAATCTGCTTTCCAATTCAATAAAATTCACCAACGAAGGTGGAAGCATGGCTGTAAGCATATATGAGGAGGACGGAAGTGTCGTGATATCGATAAAGGACACGGGCATTGGCATTCCTGAGGATAAAATAGGGATAATATTTGACCGCTTCAGGCAGGTGGATAAGTCTCTTACAAGGAAGCAGGAGGGAAGCGGAATAGGTCTATCCATAGTCAAGTCCCTTATTGAACTACATGGGGGAGAGATCTCGGTAAGCAGTGTATATGGCAGGGGCACTGAATTCATTATCAGGCTTCCAATACGGGTGTTGCCTGAGGATAGTGATGCTTGCAGGGGTATTGGGGATTTGAACCAGGAAAGGATCGAAAGGATACACCTCGAGTTTTCGGATATTTATTCTCTTGTATGATAATCTCCTGAGGTCACCAATGAAACCATACCGCATATTATAGTTATTACGGAGGAAGGTGTGACTATGAATCATGTGGTAATAATGTGCGGAGGTTCAGGCAGCAGATTCTGGCCGAAGAGTAGAAGGTCTTACCCCAAACAATTTTTGAAGATAGTAGGGGACAAGACGATGATCCAGCTGACTGTAGATAGGATCAGCAGCTTTATCCCGGTTGAAAACATATATATGGTAACAAATGCGGGGTATGTCGACACCATAAAGGAACAGGTACCTCAGATATTGGAGGAAAACCTCATTATAGAACCAATGATCAAGGAGACAGCTGCTTGTATAGGCTATTCGGCGATCAAGCTATTGAAGAAGGATCCGGATGCAGTGATGATAGTGCTCCCTGCTGATCATTATATAGAGGATGAGGAGGAATTTATCGTCACTCTTAAGCAGGGGCTGGAAATAGCGATAACTGATAATTGTTTGGTAACAATGGGCATAAGGCCTGTAAGGCCTGAGACGGCTTACGGCTATATCGAGACAGGCAAGAGCATCGAGCGGCCGCTGCAGATACCAACTTATAAAATAAAAAGGTTTACGGAGAAGCCCAACCGTGAAAAGGCACAGGAGTTTATAGACAAGGGCACATATCTCTGGAACAGCGGTATGTTCATCTGGAAGGCTTCTGTACTGCTGAAGCAGTATAAGAAGTTTCTGCCGGACATGTACCTGAGCCTGAAAAGGATGAGCGACCATGTGGGGACCCCTGAGGAGACAGCGGTAGTTGAAGAGGAATATGACAAGATCGATGGTATCTCCATTGACTATGGGATACTTGAGAAGACATGGGATGTATATGTAATGGAGAGTGGGTTTTCCTGGGATGATATCGGAAACTGGACTGCCCTTGAAAGGTATATGGATAAGGATGAAAATGGTAATTCGGTAAAAGGAGAGTGCAGGATACTGGATTCCCACAACTGCATACTTTACGGCAATAAGCGCCTCATAGCCGCAATAGGAGTCGAGGATCTCATCATTGTGGAAACTGATGATGTGATCATGGTATGCAGAAGGGACAGGGATCAGG
>CAZNMO010000215.1:0-7876 GCA_964574195.1 uncultured Clostridiaceae bacterium
CCATAGGTTGCATTAACTATTGCCGCTCTGCTGTTGGTATAGTCGAGAATAACTCCGGCTACTTGATTATATTCATCATTAGTTGTACCTGATGACAGAAAACGATGGCATAAACCAGCATAGATATTTGTAGCTTGCTATTGTAATGCAAATGTGAGATTCTAAGATTTGGAAAGCTAGATATTTATGAAAGAAGGAGAAGAGAATGGAAGGAAGAGAGATAAGGATAGGAGCCAGATACAGACATTTCAAGGGCAATGAGTATCTTGTACTTCATGTGGCAAAGCACTCTGAGACATTGGAGGAGTATGTAGTATATCAGGCTCTCTATGGAGAGCACGGGATATGGGTAAGGCCGCTGGATATGTTCATGAGTATGAAAGAGGTAGATGGCAGGCTGGTACATAGGTTCGAAGAGATAGTATAAGTTGAAGTGATATTTATTCTGATACGTATATAGTTCTTGAAGAGTATATATACGGGAGGAATAAATATGGAACGAGCCGTAGACAGAGAACTTGGTTTTTTTGATATCATTACTGACAAGCAAACATATTTGAGCATGATATACCTGATGCTTTCCTTCCCCCTTGGGATGTTTTACTTCATTTTTATTACCGCCGTTTTTCTGGTAGGGCTGAGTCTTGTACCGGTATTTATAGGGATACCAATTCTGTATGTCCTGATGATATCTGTCAAATGTTTTATGAAGTTTGAACGGAAAATTGCTATGGTATTCCTGGGTACGAGTATTGGAGAAGTGACGGAAGCGGCAGTTAAGAGCTCCGGTATTCTGAGAAGGTTCAAGGATGAGCTGCTTGACAAGGAATTGTGGAAGGGCTTGACTTATCTTGCAATGAAATTCTTACTTGGGATCATTGTATTCTGCCTTTGTATCTCCTTGGCAGCCCTAAGCTTAGGTCTAATTACCGCACCCGCAGTATATTATTATGTTGATTACAATATGCAGTTTGCTAGCGGTTTACATTTGAACATAGACGATGTTGAAGTAAACGGTCTGCTGGGCTTGTTCGGCATAATCGCTTCGCCACAGCAGGAAATGCTGGTATTCATGATTCTTGGAGTTTTCGTGAGCCTGGGAAGCATGCACCTGCTGAACCGAACGGCATATCTCATGGGCGGTCTTCTGAAGCTTATGTCACCAAGAACGCAAAAAATAGTTGTTGAAATGAATTGATAGTATAATAACCATGACCAGGCTAATAATATGTAAAGAACACTAGTTGAAAAAAACAGCGGAGGTAGATAAAATGAGTAGAGAACCATATGAGAAGATAGTTACCGGAAAAAGCCTGGTTGATATTTTCGGTTTAAAGGGAAAGCTGAATAATGTGGAAAGTTATCTGGTACATGTTGAAACTGTAAACGGGACGGATAACAATTATATTGAAGGCAGCAAGAACCAACATAGGGAGTTGACTGATTTTTATGTGTCATCTGCTGATCTGTCAAGCCTGAAGCTGGTATAAGCAATTAGGGGGGAGTCAGAATGGGATGAATGAAAGAATAAACTGCATGACCTGCACTCATTACTACGTGACCTGGGACAACAACTATCCTTATGGCTGCAAGCTTTTTGCATTCAAATCCAGAAAACTGCCTTCCCTTCTTGTTCTGGAATCAACAGGTGATAAATGCAAAAATCATGAGCTGAAGAAAATAAGGTCCCCCCATGAATAAAAGCTGATATTTTGGAAATAATACCCTCCAGAACTATATGTTTTGCAAAAAAAATTACATCGTTAAGCAATCATTAAACAATAATTGATCAATAGTAAAATGATTGTATAGCTCAAATATTGCAAAAGCATATACCTTAATTTCATAGAATTCGCGCTATACCCTAATGGAATACCTTAAGCGCGTTCTATATATGGAGGGAAAATTATGTTTGAAGATAGAAGTATCAGGCGAAAAAGAAGGTTTATACTGGCTGCGGTCTTTCTGTTGCTTGCTTCTGCGGCATTTGGGGTAGGCTATTTTTTAAATGCCGGTGATCCCGAGGCACTTTTGGATCCCAAGGATCCTTCCAAGGTAAACCTGCAGATACCGGACAGCCTGATCAACCCAAAGGCTGTTAATGAACCTGTTGAACAAGTAAATGCAAATTCCAATACAAATATCAATACAGAGGCAAATGCGAATAATGTCCAGGAGGTAAGCGGACAGGAGGCGGACAGCCTTACTCACAATACACAGCTTATATATAAGACATATTTTACTTCCTGCGGACATACCATAGAGAAATCGGTACAGGCCTCAGCAGAAGAGGCGGATATGAACGAGAAGCAGCTGAAGGAAAAGTTTACGGATTGGGAGATATCTGCATTTTCTCCCCCAATCGTCGAATTGAGCAGGAGGATAGATACCTATTGCCCAAATCATTTTATAATAGGAATGGAAGATGGGTATATAACGATATATGTTTATGACTCCGATGGAAACAGGACTTTACAGGAAAAAACCGATATATCGGTAGCAACGCTAACTCCGGAGGACCAGCAAGCCCTGGAAGGCGGCATCATAGTAGATACGGAGGACCAAAAGGAACAGACGCTGGAAGGGTTCAGCGACTAGAAGCCATAGTAGGCATATAAGCCATAAGTTGACTTAAAGCAGTTAAATACTGCTTTATTTTTTTTACCAAAAAGGTTATAGTATTATGTAGCGAATATATGTTTGGGTGGTGCATAGACGTTGTTGATCCTTGGTATAGACCCGGGTATTGCAATACTGGGTTATGGTCTTGTAAGGTATGAAGCAAACAAGTTCACAGTTGTTGATTACGGTGCAATTACTACAAATGCGGGCACTCAGATGTCCAATAGGCTCATGCGGCTGTATGAGGGGCTTATAGAGATCATAGATAAATACAAGCCTGATGCTTTTGCCGTTGAAGAGCTTTTTTTCAATAAAAATATCAAGACTGCGCTCACGGTAGGCCATGCAAGAGGGGTTGCCGTATTGTCAGGTGTAAAGTCGGGCTTACCCATTTATGAGTATACTCCGCTGCAAGTAAAGCAAGCGGTGGTAGGCTACGGAAGGGCTGACAAGAGCCAGGTGCAGCAGATGGTGAAGATATTGCTGAACCTAAGGGAAATACCAAAGCGCGATGACGTTGCAGATGCATTGGCAGTTGCAATCTGTCACGGGCATTCCTCAAATTTCTCGGAACAATTCAGATTATAGAGGTGAAACAGAATGTATGAATATTTAAATGGAAGAGTGGATCATATCAGTGAGGATTATATTGCCATAGATATATCCGGGGTAGGCTACAGAGTATTTACATCAAGGAACACCATTAAAAATTTGAAAATCGGCGAAACCGCGAAGATTTTTACACATTTGATCGTCAAAGAAGATGACCTGGTGCTTTACGGATTTTCCACAAGAGATGAACTGGGCATGTTCAAGCTTTTGCTCTCAGTCTCAGGGGTGGGGCCCAAAGCAGGAGCTGCTTTGCTGAATCAGTATAAAGCATCTGAAATAGCGGCTTCTATCATTTCGAGGGACATATCCAAGCTGACAAAAGCGCAGGGTATCGGTAAGAAGATCGCTGAGAGAATAATACTTGAGCTGAAAGACAAGATAGATACAGAAAGTGCCATAGAAGGAATGGACACCTTCGATGGCGGGGATGAGCTTTCCCAGGTTATTGAAGCATTGGTCGCATTAGGTTATAATTACTCTATAGCATCAAGTGCAGTTATAGGCCTGAAGGATACAAAAAAACCCATAGATGCACTTATTAAGGATGCTTTGAAGCGGCTTGCCTCTATGTAGGCATAAGTATTATACAAAATCTGTTTAAGCATCGCTGAAACAGATTTGTGTTACCTTGATTTTCTTTGCGGCGAAACAAATATACATTAGCGTTTATTCGCCGCAAATTATATAGTTCGAAAAACACATGAAAAGCGGGGAAGTATATGGAAGACAGATTGATAACACCCAAGATAATTGATGAGGATATAGAGGCAGATGGCAGCTTAAGGCCCAAGTCCCTTGAGGAATACATAGGACAGTCTTCTGCAAAGGAGAAAATAAGCATATTCATACAGGCAGCCAATCAAAGAAATGAGACTCTGGACCATGTATTGCTTTATGGCCCTCCAGGACTGGGTAAGACAACAATGGCAAATATAATATCCAATGAGTTGGGTGTAAATATAAGGATCACATCAGGTCCGGCCATAGAAAAGCCGGGAGACCTTGCAGCCATACTTACCAATCTCAATAACAATGATGTACTTTTTATAGACGAAATACACAGGCTCAACAGAAGCGTCGAGGAGATACTTTACCCTGCCATGGAGGATTATGCCCTTGACATTATTATTGGAAAAGGCCCCAGTGCAAGATCAATAAGGCTTGACCTCCCAAGGTTCACCATGATAGGCGCAACTACAAGGGCAGGTATGATAACCGCCCCTTTGAGGGACAGGTTTGGAGTTATCTGCAGACTCGAGTACTACACCAATGATGAGCTATATCAGATAATCACCAGGTCTGCAAGGATCCTCAAAATCGATACCGATAAGGAAGGCGCTTATGAAATTGCCAGAAGGTCAAGAGGTACACCAAGGGTTGCAAACCGTCTTCTAAAAAGAGTCAGGGATTATGCTCAGGTGAAAGCCCATGGGGCCATAGACAAGGAAACGGCTGACAAGGCGCTGAAGCTTCTAGAGATCGATGATATGGGACTGGATGATATAGACAAAAAGATGCTGCTGACAATAATACAAAAGTTTGATGGTGGCCCGGTCGGCCTGGATACCCTTGCAGCATCCATTGGCGAAGACAGCGGCACCATAGAGGATGTTTACGAGCCATATCTGCTGCAGATAGGCTTCATAAACAGGACGCCTCGCGGCAGAGTTGCAACCAGGTCTGCCTACAGGCATTTTGGAATCAATTTGGATTGATCAGAGGTGATATTATGAAGGTACTTATGCATATGTGCTGCGGCCCCTGTGCAGTATATCCCTGGCAGGAACTAAGCAAGGAGCATGAGATAACAGGATTTTTTTACAATCCCAATATCCATCCATATACCGAATACAAGAGAAGGATGGATACAGCAGCGGAATTCGCAGATAAATCTGGCTTCAGACTTATTACCATAGATGAATACAATCTGGACGAGTTCTTGCGAAATGCAGCCTTCCGAGAAGGTCAACGATGTATGATGTGCTATTCTGACCGCCTATCAAGGGCTGCCTCTGTTGCAAAAAAAGGGAACTTTGACGCATTTACCACCACGCTGCTTGTGAGCCCTTTTCAGAAGCATGACCTTATCAGAAAAATTGGAGAGGAAGCTGCAAGCAAGTATGGGGTTGACTTCCTGTACACAGATTTCCGTCCTGGCTTCAAGGAAGGCGTCGAGAGGTCCAAGGAACTTGGACTGTACAGACAGCCTTATTGCGGCTGCATATACAGCGAGAGGGACAGGTATGTCCCAAAAAGAAAGGAAGATAAGGGAAAGTAACCGGCAGCACCAATGGAAAATAGTATTGGAGGGAGCTGTACTTATGAAAGCTACAAAATACATGCTGATATACATAATGATAACGGTAATTGTTTTTACATCCATTACTTTCAATAGAGATATGGTATATGCCGATATTGCTGTACCGGAGACTATCAGAATAGGTATCGGCTTCGGACCGACTCAGGCAAATATCTTTACTCTTGCCGCCGAATATGGGTTGGAGATCTTGAGCTATCAAGATGTTAATCCTGTAAGTCTTATGAAAATGAAAAATGCTACCGGCATAAGGATACGGAGAGATGACTACTATAAGGTGCTGAATGGCGTCGAAACAGAGATAGATTATGTAAGAGCAGCTAAATATGAGGGAGAAGTAATAGGTCCATACCATATACAAATAGGTGGCATCTATCCAGCTATGGAAGCTGCAGTACAGGTCCAGAAGCGTTTCTCTTCCATAGCCTCGTCTGTCTTTCTTGCATATGATAAGGGCTGGAGGGTTTGGGCACAACTATATCTGGATGAAAATGAATGCCTGAATCAGATTGAGCTTATGAAAAAGGAAATCAGCGATACTGAATACTCGGTGGTATCTCCGGACAGGAAAAGGCTGCAGCTGGTTGATAATGCGACAGGGCAGCCTGTATTGCTTGTGAATAGTGAGCAGATGGTAAAGGTGTCGCCGGTTGTGGCAAATGGGAAAACTGCCGCGATCCAATACAAGGGGAAAAAGTACAGGGGGGATATCCTCCTACAAAGTATGGCAGAAAGTGACGTTACAGTAATAAATGAACTATCCCTTGATGAGTACCTTTATGGAGTGGTAGCTTCGGAAATGTCACCCTCATGGCCTCTTGAGGCACTTAAGGCGCAGGCGGTGGCTGCCAGAAATTATGCAATTGCTACAATGGGAAAGCATAACAGTCAAGGCTTTGACCTGTGCAGCGGTGAGCATTGCCAGGCATATAAAGGCATGGAGAAGGAGAACTCCAATATCATACAAGCGGTGGATGCAACCTGCGGAAAAATTCTTGCCTATGAAGGAAAAGCGATCACAGCATTTTTCCATTCCACCAGCGGGGGCCATACCGAGGACAGTGAGAATATTTGGGGCACAAGAACAGAATACATAAGAGGAGTTGACGATCCGTACAGTATGGGAAGCCCCAATGACAACTGGGTCCTTGATATGAACAAGTCGGAAATAAGTGAGAAGCTGGCAAAGGCAAATGCCGATGTAGGTGAAATCATTGATATAAGGATCCTGGAGGTAAGCCAGTACGGAAGAGTGCTTCGCCTTGAAATAAAAGGGACCAAGGACACTAAGACCTTTGAAAAAGAAAAAATAAGGTCGATACTTGGCACCACGACCCTAAAGAGTATATGGTACAAGCTGAAGACTGATGCAGATATCTTTGTTAATGGATCAATGCTGGAACCTGCCCGGCAGGGGAGGGCTTCAAGCATGTATGTGATTTCTGCCGGTGGAGCCACTAAAATCGGGAGTAGCCCCAGAAAGGTAAATGTGAAGGGAATGAATGACTTCAAAGCCTATAATACAGTCCCTGCAATATATACCTTCGAGGGGAAAGGCTATGGTCATGGTCTGGGGATGAGCCAATATGGAGCAAAAGGCATGGCAGAAGCAGGTAATAACTATATAGAAATATTGGAACACTATTATAAAGGTGCAAAAGTACAATAGAAAGAGGACAAAAGATGGAGCTTAAGGACTTTTACTACGATTTGCCCGAGGAACTGATCGCACAGGAGCCGATAAGCAACCGGGACAAGTCAAGGCTGCTGGTGCTTGATAAGATCAGCGGTGAAATAAAACACAGGAGCTTCAGGGATATCACAGAGTATCTCAAAACAGGGGACTGCCTTGTGCTCAACAATACCAGGGTCATACCGGCAAGGCTTTTCGGAGTCAAAAAGGATAGCCTTGGAAGTATTGAATTCCTCCTGCTCAACAGGAAGGAGATCGATATCTGGGAGGTTATGCTTAGACCGGGAAAAAAGGCAAAACCCGGTGCAAAATTTGTATTTGGTGACGGGGAATTGGAAGGAGAGATCCTTGAGATCCTTGAAGGCGGCAACAGGCTTGTGAGGTTTTACTATCAGGGCATGTTTGAGGAGCTTCTGGATAGGCTCGGGAATGTCCCTCTTCCGCCTTATATAAAAAAGCAGCTGGAGGATAAGGAAAGATATCAGACTGTATATTCCAAACATGAAGGGTCTGCAGCAGCGCCGACCGCAGGGCTTCATTTCACAAGGGAACTGCTCCATGAGCTGGAGGCAAAAGGAATTAGAATAGCATATGTTACACTTCATGTGGGGTTGGGGACCTTCAGACCAGTA
>CAZNMO010000216.1:0-7793 GCA_964574195.1 uncultured Clostridiaceae bacterium
GCGCAATTATACGCTGCACATCATTGAATGTCAATATCTTTGTTAGATTAGAAAAGTAAGTAATAGACAGGTCAGGTATTAAGGGTTGCTTTATCTAAATAACTGTCTATCTGTCGTGCCTGGTACCTATTTTTTAAGCAAAAAGAACCGTCCCCTCTACTTTATATTTGTGGATATATTGGTATATTTTTCATTTACTCTGCCAATAATATAGCTGAATTACAATGTTGGAGGGCTCTTATGAACATTTATGCAATAGTTTATTACGGTTCTATTTATCTATGCGTGGGCTTGTCTTTGCTATGGCTTGGATTTAACGTATTTCAGTATGGGCTTTACTTTTTTCTCAGCCCGAAGTTTATATCTGTTATTGCAAGTATTGTTGAAATAATAGCTGCGCTTTTGCTTAGTCGCTTAGTTGATTATTGGAATAAGACCGGTAAGCTAATCAAACACAAAGATAAAACCGTACCGCGTTCATGATCCAGTAATACAAGCTTTTTCAACACCGTGCGTTGGTAACTCCCGATCTGGCTGCCCGAACCATGCAATGCGACATAAAAACAATAGGGACGGTTCTTCTTGCTTTGTGAAGCAAAAAGAACCGTCCCCTCTGCTTTACCTACGGTTTACAGAACCAGCTTTGTTTGCCACAGCCCATGCAAATTGCAATATTCATAGGCAATTACCTCTGTTACAGAGCTGTCCTTTATTACATAATTGCAGGGTCCGCCTTCGCAATTGGGAACAACTTCATCACCCTTCCCTACAAAAATTTCATCTTCCCCGTTCATTGGGCAGATAAACTCAGCTTTGGCTTCCATTCCGGGCTTCAGATATGTCATCTCAAATCTGTTTCCGGCTACTATGGCAATCCACTCAATATGGTGCTCCGCCAGCATCGGGTGTGGAACAGAGCCCACTTTTACCTCAATTTTACCTTTCTCATACTGAACAACGGGAACATGCTTTTCATTGGATGCGTCTGTGGTATTTGCCTGAAGCTTTGTCATCGCCTGGCCGCAGCAGGTTAACTCACCGCCACCTGACCTGACTAATGCAACCATATTGCCGCATCTTTCACAGCGATAAAAAGTCATCTCTTTCATATTCGACACGTCCTTTCCATAATTTAGTATGCTTTGTTTAGTATAATACTTAGCTTCATTATACCATTTTGTATATTTTTATTCATCAAAATCCCTTGGAAATCTTCACCTCTGGAATTTAAATCTTTACCGGGATATTTATTTCTTGTCCCTGAACATACTAAACTTGTGGAGGCGAGTAGTATGAGTGAACTCGAAAATTTACTAAAAGACATTGAGAAGCTTCGAAAAAACTTGCAGGATCTGGTTGCAGCAAAAAATTTCAATCTTCAAGACGCTGAGATTTTAGCCGCAAGCCAAATACTGAACGCTGCAATCACAAAATATAACGAGATCATCTCAAAGGTTACCAAATAGTTTTTGTGCCAGGTACAGAACTCTAGAACTTACCTAAAGTAGTTATGCAATATTTTCTTTATTCTGTACCTGGCATCAAGAATAATAATGAACCATCCCCAATGCTTCTTATGCACCGTGCTGACACTTTTCTATCCTCCCTGCATTACCAAGCAGCTGACAGTCTGTCATCCCTCTATCTATTACTTTTTTCCCATTTATAAACACATATTTGATTCCCTCTGGTTTCTTGATTTCTGTTTCAACTATTCTCAGATCCTTTAAATCAAAAATAGTAATATCTGCATATTTACCTGCCTCAATAAAACCCCTATCCTTTAGCTGATAGCGTTGGGCAGTTTTGCCCGTCATCCTGTTTATTATTTCCTCCAGTCGCAATTCCCCATTCTTAGCCATCAGCAGGAACTTTACCATTCCGTGATAAGCTGCTCCATTCTGAACACCCCTGGGTTGGATCCATGCGTCTGTCATTAGTATGGAGCTGTCATGTTTGAGAAGCTTCCTGATAATACCCTCATTGGAATACTTCCTGATATACACTCCAGCCTTACCTGCGCTCTTATCCACCAGCTCTATGTAAGTCTTCAGTGGACTCTGCTTTAGTTTATCAGCAATCTCACCCACGTACATGCCTTCGTATTCATTGATATAGCCTGCCCCATCGGATATGAGTATGTCATCGAAGTCCAGGCCCAGAGCTTTCCGGGCAACCAGGATCTCAGCCCACAGCCTCAGCTTTACCGTCGTGCTCTTCCGAATTTTCTCATCCAACATAAGGTACCAACCCGGGAGTATAACTGTTATAATAGATGCTCCATATGTGGGCGAATACAGATCAAAGCCAAAATCGCAGCCCTCCCTATTGCACTTATCTATTAGTTCCAGGGTTTCATCTACCGTATCAAAGCTCTTTTGACCTACGAAAATAAGATGGGAGTTCTGTAGTCTTACATCTGTAGCCTTGGCAAGCTCGACCATTTCATCAATGGCCCTGAGATTGTGGGCGCGTCCGCCGATCGGGGGGCTATAGGATGTGGAGATCCTTGACTGAGCCCTGTTATGTACCGTTAATATCCTGTCATATTTCTTAACCAACTTTGCTACTTCCAGCAGCTCTTCATAGGGTGCGTAAAGTCCCGGCTCATACATCAAGCCCAGGGATACTCCATATGCGCCTTCCGCCAGACATGCTTCAAGGGAATCAAGCATGGAGCGCAATTGGTCTTCCGTCAGCCTTCCGGCCTTTTTACCGTTTATGCCTATCCTTGCAGTTCCATGGCCTACCAAAGGAAAGATATTAAGGGGCGTTTTCTGATAACCACTGCTGATCCATGATTTTAGATCAGAAAAATCCGCATCGGGTGGGTATGTGCTAAACAACCCTCCTCCTATCAGTTCCCTATAACTTGTATTTTTTATATAACCTGCCGGAGAAAACCCGCAGTTGCCGGTTATCATCGATGTGATGCCCTGCTCAGCAAAGGGAAGGAAGTAAGAAAGGTTATCCTCGAACGTAGTGTAAAAGTCATTGTGGGAATGGGCGTCAATGAAGCCCGGCGCTATGACGAGCCCTGTGCAGTCTATCACTTCGCCTCCGTATTCCTCAACTTCTTCTCTCCTGACCTCAGCGATCCTGTCATCCTCGATAACGATACTTCCATAGAAGGGAGGCTTTGACGAACCGTCATAAACAAGTCCATTTTTCAACAGTGTCATGCATATCGCCCCTTTACAATAAAATTAAAGCTTATAGAAACCTGTGGTGAGTGAGTGATGCTTGCCCTGATCCTTTATTATATTTATAGCATCCAATATGGCATTGCCGGTACTTCATCAGGTCCCAGCGGTACTTTTACATCAGTTCTTACCGGTCCATACAGTGCCTTGTGCTCAGCCATTATGAAAGACAGCTCGTCAGAACCTGCCTCAGGAACATGCCCTAGCAAAAGTGCCTGCCATCGCAGTCCACATGTGGCCATCTCATAAACTGGTACAAAACCATTTCTCTGATAAAAAGCGATCCTTCGCTGCCGAATACTGTTTTCCTCCGGGTCATCGCCCGGGATCGGCAGCTCTGATTCGGCAATAATATGCCTGCCATTATAATACTCCTTCAAGCAGTTGAGTATATAGCTACCCAAGCCATTGTTTCTCAGCACCGATGAAACCCCTAAATAGTCCAGGAGCAAAAGCTCGATGGATGGCGATTTCCAGATCGTCGCATATCCAAGCAGCTTTCCAGTTTCCTTTTCCCCATCGCTTTCAAAAAGCCCCAGCAAATCATAACATCCAGTATCTCTTAGCCTGAAAATATCCGGTAACGGTTTTCTTTCCTGTGGGTTGAATGCCGCTTCCAGTTCAGTTTTGTACCAGTATTGTATTTCATTATCGCTCATGGTACGGAATACGGTATGCATATCCATATGTCAGTCCCCCGTAAAATATAATAAGTGGGGCAAGGTTCCTTCCCCCTGCCCCACTTACCGGTCTACTTCTTTAATTTCATTACATCCTTAACTTTAGCTGCTATATTGGCTGCGGTGAGGCCGTACATTTCCATCAGCACGTCAGGCTTGCCCGACTTGCCGAACTTATCCATGACCCCCACTCTGAGCACCGGTACAGGATGATTCTCTGTGACCACCTCTGCTACAGCGCTGCCCAGACCGCCGATTATATTGTGCTCCTCAGCTGTTACAATGGCGCCCGTTTCCTTTGCCGCCTTCACAATAAGCTCAACATCTATAGGCTTTATTGTGTGGATATCTATGACTCGTGCATCGATACCTTCCTGCTTGAGTGCATCCTTCGCCTCAAGGGCTGCCTGCACCATCATGCCTGTTGCGATGATCGTCACATCGTTGCCTTCTGAAAGGGTGATGCCCTTGCCCAGCTCATACTTGTAGTTTTCTTCTGCAAAGATCACTGGCACATTCAATCTTCCCAGTCTGATATAGACCGGTCCGTCATGCTCGATGGCTGCCTTTATCGCATGCCTTGTTTCCACTGCATCCGCTGGGCTCAGAACTGTCATGTTCGGCAGAGCCCTCATGATGGCTATATCTTCTATAGCCTGGTGGGAGGCTCCATCCTCACCTACTGTTATCCCTGCATGTGTAGCTGCTATCTTTACATTCAGCTTTGGATAGCATATTGAATTTCTTATCTGTTCAAAGGCTCTGCCTGCTGCAAACATTGCAAAGGTGCTTGCGAAGGCTATCTTCCCGCAGGAAGCCATACCAGCCGCAGTTACCATCATGTTTGCCTCAGCTATGCCCATATTGAAGAACCTTTCAGGATATTTCTTCTTGAAAGTATCTGTCTTTGTGGATTTGGATAGGTCTGCGTCAAATACTACTATCCTGGTATCGGAGCCGAACTCCGCCAACGCGTTACCATAAGCTTCCCTTGTTGCTATCTTGTCTGCCATGTTACTCCACCTCCAACTCTGCAAGAGCCTTATCCAGCTCCGAAATTGCCTGGTCTCTCTGCTCCTTGTTGGGTGCCGAGCCATGCCAGCCTGCCTGGTTCTCCATGAAGGAAACGCCTTTTCCCTTTATTGTCTTTGCTACTATCATTGTAGGTTTACCCTTGGTTTCCTTTGCCTTTTCCACTGCAGCCACTATCTGTTCAAAATCATGGCCGTCGATCAGCAGGACGTTCCAGCCAAAGGCTGCAAATTTGTCCGTTACCGGCTCAGGAGACATTACATCGGTGATCTTTCCGTCTATCTGCAGTCCGTTGTAATCCAGGAATGCAGTCAGGTTATCCAGTTTGTAATGAGCTGCAGCCATTGTGGCTTCCCATACCTGACCCTCCTGAAGCTCTCCGTCTCCCAGCAGTGCATACACCCTGTAGTCCTTCCTGTCCAGCTTGCCTGCCAATGCCATACCTACAGCAGAGGATATCCCCTGTCCCAGTGAGCCTGTGGACATATCCACTCCAGGTACATACTGCATGTTGGGATGCCCCTCAAGATAGCTGTCCGCCTTACGGAAGGTCAACAGATCCTTTGTGGGGAAAAAGCCCTTCTCTGCCAACACCGAATACAAGCCGGGCGTGCAGTGGCCCTTGGACAGTACGAACCTGTCGCGGTCTTCCCATTTTGGATTCTTGGGGACTACGCGCATTTCTTCAAAATACAATGCGGTCAATATGTCTGTGGCGGACAAGGATCCGCCCGGATGCCCCGATGCAGCGCTGAAAACAGCATCCACAACATTCTTCCTTACGGAAAGGGCATGTTTTTTCAATTCCTTTACTGTTGTCTTATTCACTAATTTCCCTCCAGTGCTTTCATGAAGTAAACAGCATATGCACATCCAATCTGTATATCAACAGATTATCTGTACACCATACTTTTCCGCTTCATGTACTATTTCATCCGGCAGCTGCTTTTCTGCAACCAAAATGTCGATATCCTTAAGATTCCCATAGGTATAAGTCATATTCCTATTAAGCTTGTGCGTATCCATCAGGACCGCCACTTTTTGGGAACGACTGACCACCTTGCGTTTCAGCTCACTTTCATAGACATTGGCTACGGTGAATCCACTTTCCAGTGAAAAACCCGAGGCCGACATGAAGGCTATGTCTATGTTGATAGTATCAAGCATTGCCATGGCATTAGGCCCAGATGCCGACAAAGTGTTCAGGTTCATCAGCCCGCCAAGCATAACTACCGAGGTGCCCTGCTTTTTTAACAGCTCCAAAGCTATATTAGCACCGCTGGTAACGATTGTAAAGTTTTCATCGGGCAATTGGTTTGCCAGGCACATGATCGTACTGCCTGCGTCAAAATACATGGATCTGCCCTTTTCCACCAGCTGCACAGCCTTTTGGGCTATCTGCATCTTAGCCTCAATATTGTCCACAGCTCTCCTGGCATAGGCATCCTCCTCGCCGCTCAGCAGAGCTACCTTCTTTGTGCTGACAGCACCCCCATGGGTACGTATCAGGCAGCCTTCATTTTCCAGACTGATCAGATCACGCCTCAATGTCATCAGTGATACTTCAGGCATAATGCTCTGCAGCTGCTGAAGCTGGACTTCACCCTTTTCAGCAAGTATCCTGCATATTTTCTGCTGTCTGTCATTACCCATGAATCCACTCTCCATGACCCGGTAAAATTACCGTTGTTAACATTATTTTACCATGGTTTGATTTATTTTAACAATATATATGAAACTAAACTCCCAGCCTGTTTATCCTCAGCTGTTCATTGGAGGTAAAATTATTCTGTACCACATGTCCCTTAAGCGGCATTATTTTCTCATGTATGGCATCTATGAACCATTCCGGCTGCGGGAAGAAATACTGCTCCAGCTCAAAGGCCGGTGTTATCCAGTTCTTTGCCCCTATTACCACCGGAGGTGCATCAAGATAGTCAAAGGCCAGCTCGCTGATGGTCTGAGCCATATCCTTCAGGTGTGAGCCTCTTTCGCAGGCATCACTGGCAAGTATTATTTTGCCTGTTTTCTTAACTGATTCAATTACTTTATCATAGTTGAAGGGTACAATAGACCTTGCATCGATCACTTCGACCGACAGGCCGTATTTCTCCTCCAGCAGCTTCGCTGCATCCATCGCACGATACAGTGTTGCACCTACTGTGAGAATTGTTATATCCTTCCCTTCCTTCTTGACATCAGGCTCACCCAAAGGGATCTCATAGTAACCTTCCGGGACACCTTCCGGATTGAACATTTCACCTATATCATACAGCCGCTGGCTTTCAAAGAATATCACCGGGTCGGTCCCCATAAGCGCACTGTTCATCAAGCCCTTTGCATCATAGGGTGTTGCCGGGAATACCAGCTTGAGCCCCGGTATGTGTGCACACAGTGAGGTCCAGTCCTGCGAATGCTGCGCACCGTATTTTGATCCTACTGAGACCCTTACTACGATAGGCATTTTGAGCACTCCTGCGCTCATAGCCTGCCATTTGGGCAGCTGGTTGAATATCTCATCTCCTGCCCTTCCGAGGAAGTCACAGTACATAAGCTCTACGATAGCTCTTCCGCCGCACATTCCATAGCCTACTGCGGAACCGACTATTGCGCCCTCGGATATGGGCGAGTTGAACAGTCTGTGGTATGGCAGGGCTTCTGTAAGTCCCCTGTATACCGCAAAGGCACCGCCCCAGTCCCTGTTTTCTTCGCCGTAAGCGATCAGTGTCGGGTCTGTATAAAATTTATCTATTATTGATTCAAATATTGCATCTCTGTAATTGAAAACCTTGTTCTTTGAAACTGGCTTTCCATCCTGGATTCCGACTCTTGTCTTCTTGGCATTCTGCTGTACTCTCGGATTCTCTTCCTTGGGCAT
>CAZNMO010000217.1:0-7715 GCA_964574195.1 uncultured Clostridiaceae bacterium
TGGATTGCAGATACTGCACCTTGTTCTTTTGTTCCTCGGAGCTTACCCAATAATGAAAGGTTGCAATAAATTCCCCATACAGGCTGGTATCATTAAGCTTATCTTCGAGTTCACCGTTAAAATCGTTCCGGTTCATGCCACCCCTCCTTACTGATTTCACATTTTTTTTCGTGCTATTATATAGTAATCTCTTCCATCATGCCCGCCTTTTGTAGACCACTCAAAATCATTTCTTTCCAATACCGAGAATATGTTCTGCGCCTCGAATGAGTTCTGGCTGTTCATGGATACGACAAGCTGGTCTTCTGTATCCATGTGCTTGACCGTATCAACTATTCTTCTGACATCATTTAGAGTAACATAACTGCCGATGCTTATCATCCTCTCTGCCATTTACCATCCTCCTATTATTGGGTATACTTTTTCCAAAACTGCAATATTATCCTGAATCTATCCCTACATAGATCGGACACTATAATGTCCAGCTCTATATAATACAGATCGTTCCAACCCGAAGAAAATCAAGGTAACACAAAGCTGTTTCAGCGGAGCCTGAACAGATTTCGTCCAGTGTTCTGCCCGTGATTCAATTGTTCATTTATAGTTTATGAATCGTCAGTTTAAATATACGTAGTAAAAATTCTGCCCAACGTGACTTTTAATATGGGAATCACTGAATATAAAATAAAAAAACATGGCAAATACAAAATTTGCCATGTTTGCAATCATTATTCCTTTTCTTTTTCCCTTGTTGCATTGGCAGCATCAATGATTTTCTGTGCTGCCTGAGCAGGTACTTCCTCATATCTGGAGAAGCTCATGGAGAAGCTTCCTCTTGCCTGGGTCATGGATCTTAAGTCGGTGGCATACTTGAACATTTCTGCCAGCGGTGCTTCTGCGGAAACCTTCTGAAGCTTTCCGGAGGGCTCCATACCGAGGATCCTTCCTCTCTTCTTGTTCAAGTCTCCGATAATGTCTCCCATGTATTCATCCGGAACAAGGACCTCAACATGGTATATTGGCTCAAGAAGGACCGGCCCTGCCATTGCAACGCCTTTTTTGTATGCCAGGGCTGCTGCTATTTTGAAGGGCATTTCCGCTGAGTCTACCGGATGGAAGGAACCATCGTAAAGGGTGCATCTGATGTTAACTACAGGATAGCCTGCAAGTACGCCTTCCTCGACGCATTCCCTCAGTCCCTTTTCAACTGCCGGTATATACTGCCTCGGAACAACACCGCCTACTACTTTATCAACAAATTCAAAATCTGCACTTCCATCAAGGATAGGCTCAAATTCAACCCATACATGACCATACTGACCATGTCCGCCGGACTGCTTCTTATGCTTTCCTTCAGCCTTGGCGGATTTTCTTATTGTTTCTCTGAACGGTATCTTAGGATCGTGGAGTACGACCTCAACTCCAAATTTATTGTGCAGTTTCTTTGTAACGACCTCAAGATGCTGCTCGCCCATACCGGAAATTAGAGTCTGCTTTGTTTCAACATTCTTCTCAACCTTTAAGGTCGGATCTTCTTCAACAAGCCTCTGGAGACCGTTTCCAATCTTGTCCTCGTCTCCCTTTGACTTTGGTTCGATGGACATTGATATGCTTGGTGCCGGGAACTGTGTAGGTTCAAACTTTACAGGGTTATTGGCGTCACACAGTGTATCACCGGTAGTAGTAAACTGCAGCTTTGCAACAGCAGCTATTTCACCTGCGATAAGCTTATCCATGACGACCTGCTTCTTACCTCTCATGAGGAACAGGTTGCTGAGCTTTTCCTTCTTTTCCTTATTGGAATTGAAGGCTTCCACATCGGCATTGATTTTTCCCGACATTACCTTGAACATCGATATCTTTCCGACAAACGGGTCGGCAATGGTCTTGAATACCTGAGCACTGAAAGGAGCGCTTTCATCTGTCTTAACGCTGACCTTCTGACCGCTCTTTACGTTAGTTGCTTCTACTGCCTGCACATCAGCCGGTGAAGGCATATAATTCAGAATGGTATCCATAAGGGTATCGATACCTATATTCTTTGATGCCGCTCCGCAAAGGACAGGAACAACATCTCCGTTTACAACGCCAAGCCTGAGTCCCTTTATTATTTCTTCCTTTGTAAGCTCTTCCCCTCCGAAGAACTTTTCCATAAGCTCTTCATCAGTCTGTGCTGCTGCTTCTATTATCATTTCCCTGTATTCGTCGATCTGACCCTTCATATCGGCGGGAACATCACTTTCAACAGTCTTGCTGCCGTCTTTTGTCTTTGACTTCATTTCTATTATATCCACTATACCTTTGAAATTGGCTTCTGCACCAATAGGCAATGTGAACGGAACAACTTTATTTCCAAAAACCTCTCTAAGCTGGTCAAATACCTTTGAGAAGTTAGCATTTTCTCTATCAAGCTTGTTAACGAAGAACATGCATGCCTTCTTACCTTCGTTAGCAAAGTCCCAGGCCTTCTCAGCGCCTACTTCAACTCCGCCGATGCTATCGACAGCGATCACTGCCCCATCAATGACCTTCATGCTCGCTACAACTTCACCTACAAAGTCAAAATATCCGGGAGTGTCTATCACATTTATTCTTTTCTCTTTCCACTCACATGGAGCCAGTGCTGCACTTATGGAAATTTTCCTTTTGATTTCTTCAGGATCAAAATCTGTTGCGGTTGTACCGTCTTCAACCTTTCCGAACCTGTCCAGAACACCGGTATTAAATAGCATTGCTTCTGCAATTGTAGTCTTTCCAGAACCACCATGGCCATATAATCCAACATTTCTTAGGTTTTCCGTTTTGTAATCCTTCATAAAAATTCCCCCTTTTATGTTTATTCTGTCCATCGTTAGCAGTTTTAAACATACAAGTGCTTATTAACATCAAGATTTTTGCCGGTCAGCTGTTAACAAGACACTTCCTTGATGTTGTGCCCTGCGGCTTTTAACTAACACTTCAAAGGGCACGTACAGCTAATGCTTAATATAGCGCACCAAGCTTTATACCAATAAATGCATCCTCGATTCGTATTATTTGTTTCAAAAAGTACACTAAGTGCCTTATGACCCTATAATCGAGATATTTCGCACTTATTTGATTTTTTATGAGTAGGATAAAGTGCGGAATATTTAGCACTGTAACTTTAATTTTATCTGTATGCTAAATAAATGTAAAGAGAAAAAATCATTAAAAACTGAATATTCTTAATCCGTTGACCTTTTGACTCGTCCCGGCCATCATTTATATTCGATCCGCAGGGGTTTTTACAGCTTCCGTCTCATATCCCTTGATAATAATGGGATTATGTAAGATACTATAATTAACTATATATAGAAAAGCAGGGGGTAAATACAATGCAATACAGAAGATTTGGCAAACAGGAGTTTGAGGTCTCAATACTGGGCTTTGGATGTATGCGGCTACCGCTGCTGCCGGCAACCGGCGAAGAAGGGCCAGATTCAAGCAAAATAGACGAGGCTGAAGCCATAAGAATGATACGGTATGCAATAGACAACGGTGTAAACTATATAGATACCGCTTACCCATACCACGGAGGCAATAGTGAGCCTGTAGTAGGCAAAGCCCTGCTGGAAGGATATCGTGAAAGGGTAAAGCTGGCTACAAAGCTTCCCATGTGGATGCTGAAATCAGAAGAGGATTTTGACAGATATCTGAACGAACAGTTGGAAAAGCTCCAGTCAGACCATATAGATGTATATCTGCTACATGCCCTTAATAAGGAAAGATGGGAAACAGCACAGCAGCTTAAAGTGCTGTCATATCTCAGGAAGGCTATGGACAGCGGCAAGGTGAGGCATGCAGCCTTCTCCTTCCACGAGAACATAAATTTCTTCAGAACTATACTTGACGCCTTTGATTGGAGTATGTGTCAGATAATGTACAACTACATGGAGGATCGTACCTGGGAAAAACATATGAAGTATGCTCATGAAAAAGGAATCGCCATCACTATAATGGAGCCTTTGCTGGGAGGCAAGCTTGCTAATGTGCCGCCACAGGAGGTTGCAAGGATCTGGGAAGAAGCCGGCATTGACAGGAGTCCTGCAGATTGGGCATTCAAATGGGTGTTCAACTATCCCGAGGTCACACTTGCCCTGAGCGGCATGAGCACCATGGAACAGGTGGTTGAGAACCTTAAGATAGCGGACAGCTCTACTGCTGGAGCACTAGGCAGCAAAGAACTGGCTGCCGTTGACAGAGCCCGGGAAGCATATAACAGCCTTACCAGGGTAAAATGCACCGGCTGCAGATACTGCGTGCCTTGCCCCAGTAATGTGTCCATCCCTGAGATCTTCTCCTTCTATAATGAAGCAGGGGCTTACAATATCCAGAAGGCTTCGGAAGAAAACTACAAACGCATGAAAGCGAACTCCAGAGACGCATCCTTGTGCGTAGAATGTGGTAAATGCGAGGAGGCATGCCCTCAAAAGCTGCCGATCATAAGGCACCTTAAGGAAGCGCACCAGGCATTGAAGGGATAAATAAAACACACAAAAGCAGAAGGATAAGACGTATTTCGTTGCGGGTTACGCGTTACGAGTTGCGCGTGGAACGGACTGGGGCTGGGCTTCGAAGCCCAGCCTGAATACGCGAAACACGAAACGGGACCCCGGAGAGGTGACCCTATGCTTGCATCGCGAAACAGAAAAATGCGACAATGTCGCATTTTTCTTATTATATCTCTATATTCCCAAAAAGCCTTACCCCTACTGTCGACAATATGTTGTATAGCAGCAAGTCCAGCAGCCCGAAAAGCACCACTATAAGCAGGAAGGTCATCATAAGAGTGAAATGCAGCGCTATGCTGATGAATACAGTTATCCCAGCCAGGACTATCCCGGCAAGCATGTTGAGCACTACATTGAAATTCTGTTTGACGGCCTTCTGCTCATTATCCCACACCAGCTTCGGAAAGTTGAGGTCAATGAGTATGCCGGCGAAGCTGCTGAAGGTTATCCCCAGCAGGCTGGAAAGGATGATAAGCAATATGAGCAGCGGCGGCATAGCGATCAGAAAGGACGCTGCCAGAAGCATCGAGACGGTGCCTACAGCACTCATGCTCATGCCGGACAGTACCTTTGCCATGATCTGTGTCTTGTAGCTCACCGGAAGGTATTTGCACACGAATATGCCGGTTCCCTCTCTTGATATCGCTGATGAGGTTATTCCATTGGTAGTAGCGACAAAAACACTTATCCCAAAAGCTGCAGCCAATACAACACCGCTCATTTCTCCGACAGCTACACCTGTGGTAAACGTGCGGAGCATCTTCATATCCTCAGGCTTTGCAATAAAAGGTATCAGGAGAAAAACAGGAAATATGAAATTCATAAGCACACAGTTCATAAAGTAAACCGGCGTCCTGAAAAGCAGCTTCAATTCCTTCATAGTATATGACCTGAGTGCAGAACCCTGCCTGCTGGCCCTTGCAAGCTCCGTCCCGCTGAATCTTTTTCTTCTGGAGTAAGACTCAGACATTCCCACTACACCTTTGAAGTATATCCCCTCTCCCATACTCAGAAACAGCATTACAAAGAGTATGCATATCATTATGAACAGGATAAGGTTAACAAAGCCTTTCAGCGCTTCACTATTCAACAGTGCCATCACCGCAAACCTATTGCTGAAGAAAATGCCCGACACAATGCCCACATAGGAGTTGTTGCCCTGATCCATAAGCCGCTGCAGTTCTTCAGGACCCATATTGGCGCTGCTGAGATTTGTAATTACTGCATTTACTCCGACCGCCACAGCCATCGCGATGATTCCGCCTATTATCCTGAATCTGTCCCTGTTTTTTGCCATACTGGTAAACCTCATTGCCAGCATGCTGAGGATCGATGCATAAACCAGTGGCAGCAGAGGAACTGTGAGGAATATCAGAACACCATATAAATAATAGAGCAAGCCTGCCTTGGCTGCAATGCCAAAGCCTATAAGCACAGGGGCAAGAAAAACCAGCTCAGTCAGATACTCATAGCAGAGCACAACAGTAAACTTGGCTGCCAATATCTCCGACGGCCGCAGCGGCAGCGGCAGCAAGCTTTCTATGTCCTTTGAAAAGTAGAAGACGCTCATCACATAAAAAATACCGAAAAAGAATACAGCCATGCTCACGACGCTAAAGCCCAAGCTCAGGATCAAGCCTTCCTGCTGTATCTCCGCCAGCATACCGTATCCGCCATAGGCCAGTGTCCCGATTCCTGCAACCATTGGCAGGAATGCGACGATAACAATTATTGTAAGCAGTATCCCCTTTATCTGCTTTTTGCCTATGGTATCGGACTTCAAAGACAGAAGATTGAAGTTTCTCAGCATTATCCTTGTCAATATAATATATCTACTCATTTTCGGTCAGCTCCAGGAATATTTTTTCAAGGGAATCGCTGCTACTGAAATGCGCTCGCATTTCCTCCATGGTGCCAAAAAAAAGCAGCTTTCCCTTATTGATAATAGCCACCCTGTCACAGAGCTTTTCTGCCACCTCCAGCACGTGAGTTGAGAAGAAGACCGTTTTTCCGGCTGAAGCATGGCTTTTCATCATCTCCTTCAGGGTGAAGGAGGATCTTGGGTCAAGTCCTGTCATGGGCTCATCCAGTATCCAGACTGAGGGGTCATGGATAAGCACACCCATGATTATGATCTTTTGCCTCATGCCGTGGGAATAACTCTGGATCTGGTCATTTAGTGCAGCTTCCATTTCAAATACCTCTGCCAGCTCTGCCAGCCTTTTTGCCCTGACATCGCCAGGCACCCTGTATATATCACCGACAAAATTCAAATATTCCATACCCCTGAGCCTCAGAAACATGTCGGGGCTATCGGGCACAAAGCCAAACTGTCTTTTCGCCTCCAGAGGCCTTTCCCTTACATCTATGCCGTTTATCAGTATTCTGCCGCTGTCGGCGTTCAGTATACCGGATATCATTTTTATTGTTGTTGTCTTACCCGCTCCATTGGGGCCAAGAAAGCCTATGATCTGTCCTTCGGGGACTGCCAGGCTAAGGTCGTCCACGGCCATAACGGTGCCGTTGTAAGATTTACTCACATTGATGAGCTCTATCATATTGCTTCCTCCATTTGGTTTTTATGTAATATATTATAGCACACAGGAATATTGGTTTATACCCGACTCCTCTATAATATTCAAATATCTGGTGCATTTAACACCTAAACATCAATTGTTGCTATCATAAATCTGATCATATTGCAGAAACTGTATTTGGATGTGAACAAAAACATCGTTGCATATGTATTTACAAAACTGCATAAATGTACTATCCTATATATAAATTTCTTTTTGAGAAGGAAGTGCTACTATGAACAAGACAGTAAACATCGAGTGGGATAAGCTGGGTTTCTCCTATATCAAGACAGATTACCGCTATGTTTCCTTTTGGAAGGATGGCGCCTGGGATAATGGAAAACTGACTGAAGACAACACTGTTACCATTAGCGAGGGCTCTACCTGCCTTCACTATGGGCAGGAATGCTATGAGGGCCTCAAGGCTTACCGTACAAAAGAGGGAAAAGTTCAACTCTTCAGGCCTGATCAGAATGCGAAGAGGATGGCAAAAAGCTGTCAAAGGCTTTACATCCCTGAGATACCGGAGGAAAAGTTCATTGATGCCTGCTTGCAGGTGGTAAAGGCCAACGAAGGTTGGGTGCCGCCTTACGGAACCGACGGTACA
>CAZNMO010000218.1:0-7635 GCA_964574195.1 uncultured Clostridiaceae bacterium
GCATTCATCATCAATGAAGCAAATGTTAGTGAATACGCTGTTTATCAACAGAGAGATAACCAGAAGGATGATTCCAAGAGCCAAGGCCAATTGAAACTCACCCATACCTTTATGAAGCGCTATTGAGGTCGTCATTACCCTGGTCTGGAACCTTATGTTTCCCCCGACCATCATCACTGCTCCCACCTCTGCTGTAAGGCGCCCAAAGGCAGTAATAACAGCCGCCCCTATGGCATACCTCGCTTCCATGATAATGATCCTTACAAGCTGCGGTCCACTTGCTCCCAGACTCACCGCTGTTTTTCTGAGCAGAGGATCGACACCCTGGACTGCGACAATTGTTAGCCCTGCCACTATCGGGGTCGCCAGCAGCACTTGAGCAATTATCATGGCTGTAGGCGTAAACAGCAGTCGTAATGGTCCAAGGATCCCTATCTGATTTGAAAGCAGTATGTACACCACAAGTCCCACAACCACCGGAGGCATTCCCATAAGAGTATTGGTCAGGTTTATCAATGCCGTTCTTCCCCGGAATCTGTTGAGTCCTATCACAGCTCCAATAGGTAGTCCTATTATAGTGCTGATAATAGTTGCGATCACCGATATCTTTATGGACAAAAAAATAATTCCATAGAGCTCGGTATCCAAGGACAGCATTAAAGTAACTGCTTTGTTAAAGGCATCAACGAAATAGTTCATAGTAATTCTCCTTCAAAATACAAAAAAACAATCCTGAAAAGGATTGTTTTATAGCATCATTTAACAAAACATTTTCCTTTCCAAATACGGGAGGCCCAGGAATTTCTCCCTGAACCCTCATGGGGCTTGCCCATCGGTCATAACTTCATAGTGACCCTTAGAAGCGATGACTCGGAAAACTCATATAGCTTTATTCAGTTATTGACCACCGGAATTAAAATGCTATGTATTGCTTGCAATATATTAGTATTATAGCATTATAAATGCATTTATTGCAATAAGCCTGTTAAGTTGTTGACTTTGTATCGCTTTTATCCACATTGATCTTTTGGGCATCCTTGATATAAACAAACCAATATATTCCGCCTACAAAGAGGCCTCCGCCTATAATATTCCCTATCGTAACAGGCAGAAGGTTGTTGAATACAAAGGTACCCCAGTTCAGATGCGCCAGCTTCTCAGGAGTAACACCAAATTTGAGCACCTCCGCTGCCCAAGCAGGGTTTGCTTTTGCCATTATGCCTGCAGGAATATAATACATATTGGCTACACTATGTTCGAAGCCTGATGTTATAAAGAGCCATATGGGGAAGAATATAGCCATAAGCTTACCTACAATGTCCTTTGCTCCTGTAGCCATCCATACTGCAAGACATACCAGCCAGTTGCACATTATTCCGAGATACAATGCCGGCATAAACGCCAAGCTTGTTTTATATACCGCAATTTTAATGGTCTGTGCTCCGAGAACATTAGCGCCGCTGTTGAACAAGCCGGACTGAGTCATCATATATGCTAAAAATACCGAGCCGACAAAGTTACCTATATAAACAAAAAACCAGTTTTTTAACATAGTATTGAGTTTTACTTTACCATCCAAAACACCTGCTATTATCATAGTGTTTCCGGTGAAAAGCTCTCCACCTGCAACAATAACCAGCATAAGTCCGGTTCCGAAAATAGCCCCGGCAATTGCTTTTCCCAAGCCATAAGTCTCCGGCTTGGCAAACAGATTGAATGCAGCCATGTTGGACCCCTCTGATGCGAAAGCTATAAATACACCGGCCAGGATACCCAGTATGAACTGCTTGAGAGCCGGCAGCTTGGTCTTGTTGATTCCGCTCTGTATAGTGGCTGCAGCAATTTCTGCAGGAATGAGATAGTTCTTGGTCTCCATCAAAACAACTCCCTTTTTTTGTTAACAATTTAACTATTTACCTACATTTTATAACGTATTCAGCGATTAGTAAACATTAATATTGTATACACATTTTTTGTATTCACTTCCTATTTCATTCGACATTATATGCTATAATATAATTAAGGCTTATTTTGCTTTTTGCAGAACGTCATGTACCTAACTCAAACTCTGGGTCTCTACATTTAATGCGCATGCACACACCTGCAATTCATATATAATTTATTATTGTAAGGAGGGTGGTTTTTCTTGAACCTCTCGTTTTTCTCATCTGTCATAAACGCAGATCTACTGTCTATTTTTTTTGCCTTCATTATCATCCTTATTACTATTCCAATAGGGATCTATTCCATAGGGTATATGAAGGAATATAAGGAGAAATATTCCACAAGCTATTTCACGCTTATTTTTACCTTATTCATATTTTCTATGCTGGCAGTGGTCGTTTCCCGTAATGCTATCGTATTCATGGTCTTTTGGGAAATAATGTCCATATCTTCCTTCTTCCTGGTCATATTTGAGTATGAAAGCAAGAAAAACATCAAATCCGGTATCATGTATCTGATCATGACTCACATAAGCGGCTTGCTGCTGCTGGTGATGTTTTCTCTTCTCTTTAAGTATACAGGCAGCTTCGACTTTGTAGTAATTGCACAGCAGGGAGCCGCTCTGTCATATACTCAGAAAGCTATTATATTTATACTCGCTTTGTCAGGCTTCGGTGCAAAAGCAGGTATAATCCCGCTGCATCCATGGCTCCCCAAAGCCCATCCGGCTGCAACCTCCAATGTTTCCGCGCTAATGTCGGGAGTCATGCTCAAGGTAGCTCTGTACGGTTTCATCAGACTGATGTTCATGCTGTTGGCAAACCTGCCATTGTCTTTTGGCGTAATAACAATGCTGATAGGCACGCTTACCGCTATTTATGCTATACTGAATGCTTTGTTCCAGGACGATATTAAAAAGCTGCTGGCATATTCAAGTGCTGAGAATATTGGGATAATCATGGCTGCTTTGGGTCTTGCAATGATTTTTGCAGGCAGGAGCCTTATCGAGCTTAGTGCAATAACTCTTACCGCAGCATTATTTCACATTCTCAATCATGCCGTTTTTAAAAGCCTTCTATTTTCAGGTGCAGGCAGCGTCCTGTATGCGACCGGAACTAAAAATATGAATGAGCTTGGCGGCTTGTACAACAAAATGAAGTTTGCAGCTATATGTACTTTTGTCGGAACAGCTGCCATTTCAGCGGTTCCGCCCTTAAATGGCTTTGCCAGTGAAATCCTTATACTAAAAAGCTTTATAATGGGCATAGGTTCATTACGCAGCATCGGATTAGTCGTAGCGGTAGTATCCTGCGGTATGTTGATAGCTCTGACCAGCGGCTGTGCAATTTATGCTGCTGTAAAATGTTATGGCATTACATATCTGGGAGCCCCGAGAAGCAGTAAGGCGGCGGATGCTCATCAGCTTCCGTCATCAATGAAGCTTGGGATGGGTATTCTGGCGCTATTCACAATACTTCTTGGTATCCTCTCTCCTATAGTGATTCAGTCTATATCAAGGGTATCAATATTTGTATTGAATACAGATGGATTTCTTTCAGCCGGCGAAGCAAGATCAGCAGTCAGCTTTGACATTACGATCACTGCCTTGATAGTTGCATTTGTTGCCTGGATCACTCATATCATAATCAGTTCCAATTCAAAAGGTAAAGCTGTAGAAGTAAATGACACTTGGGGCTGTGGCTTCAACAATATGAAACCATATATGCAATACAGCGGCAGCGGGTACACGCAGCCTGCAAGCAGGATAGTCCATCATCTGGTTGACTACCACAAGGAAGTCAAGCAAAAATCAACCATATCTATAAGACAGAAAACTTCAGATATTATTGAAAAACATATTTATGAACCAGTAACACGCTTTGTGCTGTTTATGTCGGATATGTCCAGCAAGATCCACTATGGAAGGATCCAGCTATATGTCTCATATATTTTCATAACGCTTATAATAACTACGATCTTGGTTATTAACTTTATATAAGGAGGGGAAGGACATGAAATACAATCTTATTTATCTAACTCAAAGCATACTTTTAATAGCGTTTGCCCCTCTGTTTTCCGGTATCCTGAAAAAACTCAAGGCGATGCTGAGGGGATATCAGGGGCCGTCTATAGTCCAGCCCTACTATGACATTCAGAAGCTGCTACGGAAAGGCAGAGTCATCTCAAGGCACAGCTCCTTCATAACGACGATCAGCCCGCTTTTGTGCTTTTCTGCAGCCGTCACCGCTGCTATGCTGATCCCGGTGTTCTATGCCGGCAAAGAAAACTATTTGGGCAATTTGTTCTTGATCATATTCACCCTGGGCATAATAAAATTCTTCAACTCCCTTTTAGGCTTGGATTGTGCCAGCACTTTCGGCGGTATGGGTTCCTCCCGTGAGCTTTTTATATCCATGCTGGTCGAACCTATCATATTTGTGCTGCTGACCTTCCTTTACTTCGAAACAAGATCCTTCAATCTATTTGATATAGCCACAGTCAACAACAGTCTTGCCAATTACAGCGCGGCTCACATAATTGCAGGCTTTGCTTTCTTCATACTGGTAATAACCGAAAACGCAAGAGTTCCGGTGGATAACCCCGAGACTCATCTGGAGCTGACAATGGTACACGAAGCAATGGTGCTGGATATCTCCGGCAGCGATCTGGCTCTTTTGGAATTAGCCTCCTCCATTAAGCTTATGGTATTTCTCACTATATTTATCAACTGCTTTTTACCTTATGGGATCGCCGCATCATTCTCGGCAGGTTCCATACTGTTTTCAATAGCGGTATACCTACTGAAGCTGCTTATATGCCTGACACTGATCGCATACCTTGAGATAGGAATGGCCAAATACAGGCTTTTCAGGGTCCCCGATCTGCTGGCGGCTGCATTTTCCTTCAGTGTCATTGCAATAACTCTTAACTATATCATATAGGCAGAAAGGAGATATCTATATGTTGGAAACTTTGTTGGCGGTAATACTCATTTCAGCCATACTGATGGCTGGTGTAAGAAGGATCAAGCTGCTTACGCAGGGCTTCATGGTTCAATCACTGGCAATAGCTCTTGTATGTCTATATTTTGGCTTTAAAGAAGGAGACAGCAACCTTTTTATAATTGCTTTGCTTACAGTTGTTGCCAAGGTCATATTCATACCTTATATCATCAAGAAAGCCATCAGGGATCTGAGAATAAACAGGGAGATGGAGCTTATAATAAGCAGTCAATGGTCACACATCCTTACTTGTATCGGGATCGTACTAGCCTACGGTTTACTGGTGCAATTGGACAATGCTTTTCTTAAAGCCGGTATTGTCCTTATGCTTACTGGACTAATACTGATAATAGGCAGAAAAAAAGCAATTACTCAGATGATCGGCTTCCTATGCATGGAAAATGGTCTGGTGCTATTCGAAATATCAATTGTGAAAATGTCTTTGATACTTGAAGCTGGCATCATACTGGAAGTGTTGATATTGGCTTTGATAATGGGAATCATGATTTTTAATATAAACAGGATATTTGATACGGTCAATACTGACTTCCTGTCAAACTTAAAGGAATAGCGGGTGATAATTAATGATCTATTTGTTTATTGCAGTCTATGTCGCCGTTGTACTTGTTACTCTTTTTTCGGACAAGTTCAGGCTCATATCCTATGTAAATATTGCTGCAATGCTTGTTATTTCAAGCATTATAGGAGCAGTCACCGTCTTTGTATACCAAAACAAAACCTTAAGCCTGTTCAATGATTTCATATATATAGACAGCTTAAGTGTTATAAACCTGATGATAATCTCCGTTATAGGACTTATAGCAGTTATATATTCACACAAGTACCTGGAAGAAGAGCTGCATGAGGGAACTATCAAAATGAGAAGCGTGAAGCTTTTCTACAGCTTGTTCTGCCTCTTTGTGATGTCAATGATATTTGTCTGTATAAGCAACAATGTTGTAGCAATGTGGCTCGGCATTGAAGCTACGACATTATCAACAGCTTTTTTGATCGGTTTTAACAGAACCAAGCTGTCTTTGGAGGCGGCATGGAAATATGTCATCATTTGTTCCATAGGCATCGGTCTTGGACTGATAGGGATAATACTTTCCATTTACTCACTTAATGTTCCTATGACTGAAGAAGTGTTGAACTGGACCTATCTGATCACAAACCCGCAGCACATGGACCCGGATGCAGCAAAGCTGGCTTTTGTGTTCATCTTCATAGGCATCGGCACTAAAGCAGGCCTGGCCCCGATGCATACCTGGCTGCCCGACGGACACAGCGAAGCACCGTCGCCTATCAGCGCCATGATGTCCGGTGTACTTTTGAATATTGCCATGTATGTAGTAATAAGATTTTATGCGGTAGTTAAATTAGTTGAGGAGTTGGCAAAATTCAGATATATGTTCATCATATTCGGTTGTATCTCACTGCTCATTGCTTCACTGAGCATCCTCAGGCAGAATAACTACAAACGTCTGCTTGCTTTCTCCTCAGTGGAGAATATTGGTATCATTGCCTTGGGAGTAGGCTTCGGTGGAGCGGTAGGAACCTTCGGGGCACTGCTGCATACAGTAATACATGCTTTTGGCAAAACTCTGTTGTTCCTGATATCCGGAAATATACTGGCTGCATATAAAACAAAGAGGATCGACAAGATCCAATATATGATAAAGTCCATGCCGTTAAATTCAGTATTTTTGATATTAGGAATACTTATAATAACCGGCGCACCACCTTTTGCATCGTTTTTCAGCGAGCTGGCCATACTGCAGGAGGGCATCATGCAGGGACAATACCTCGCCGTCGGCATATATGCCATATGCCTACTGATAGCCTTTGCAGCATTCTTTAACATATTTATCCATATGATATTCACCGGAGACAATACTATTGAGCATCCAAGGTTTGCAAGTGACAGAACCAACATTTTACCGGTTATTCTGACCTTTGTCTTTGCAATTGGTACAAGCATTTATTTCGGCGGATATCTCACTGTAATACTCCAGCGTGCTGCTTCTATAATAAATAATTAATGGGGGGTTTAAGCATGAATATACAAACAATTCAAAATGAAATAAAAGGGCTCTACTATAACCTTCCATGTGAAATAAAGAATGGAAATGAGCTTTACATCGATACCAATCCGTTGCATTACAAGGAGATAGTGCAGAAGCTGCTGCAAGACAATAAACTGCTTTTTGTCGCCGAATTCTGCCGTCAGGAAGAAAACAGCTTCATCACAAGTACAATATTGGCAAATAGAAAAGAAGGTTACTTCGTGCTGATCAGCTACCCAACGGACAGCGAGCTTATATCCTTGGGTGATCTTGTATTCCAAAGCCATTTGTTTGAACGTGAGATCTCCGATATGTACGGCATCAAAATAGTTGGCGGCAATGATTCAAGGAATCTGGTAAAGCATGAGTCCTGGGCTGCTGACGTATATCCCATGAGAAAGGATCACCCCTTCGGCAGCAAAATAGAACAAAAAAACGAAATTCCACCATTTCAGTTCAAAGAAGTGACCGGTGATAATGCATACCAGATCCCCGTCGGACCGGTGCATGCCGGAATAATCGAGCCCGGACACTTCCGTTTCAGCGTTATGGGAGAGCCTATTGAGAATCTGGAAATCAGGCTGATGTACAAGCATAAGGGTATAGAAAAGCTTTGTGAGAAT
>CAZNMO010000219.1:0-7589 GCA_964574195.1 uncultured Clostridiaceae bacterium
TCATCAGGGAGCGCATCGTGACCGTGATCCGTGAGCAGATCGAGCGTGGCATCGCGAGCGGTGAGCTGCGCGCCGATCTGGACGCGCAGTTCGCCGCCTCATCACTGTTCGCGCTTACGGCGGTGGCCGCGCTGGACTGGCTCGCGCTCGATCCCCAGCGCCCACTCGAGGAAGTCGCGGGGCAAATCGGCTGCCTCACCGCCATCGCGGCGACCGATCCGACATCGCCGGCCTGAGAGCAAGGAACGACAGGCCCCGGGTTCAGGGCAAACAAGAAGGCCCGCCTCTCATCGCGAGAGGCGGGCCTTCTTCATGTCCTTCTGGCGGAGGGGGAGGGATTCGAACCCTCGTGGCCGGGGTTACCGGCTAGACGGTTTTCGAGGGGGATTATCGGTACGGATTCACTCAGGTGAACCGCCCGAGAAGCCCCATTGGTACTAGGAGTCTGGGACTGCGAATCCACTTCTTTAGCCCCCTGTCTGGTGGGCTGAACAAATGGTGAGCCTCGTCATTCAGGACCAAGCTTCGCTGTCCACGTCCACGAAAGCTGTCTTGTATCGAGGAACCCGTTCCCTCATAGACCTCGTGGACGTTCTCAATGCAAACGTCCCCTCACTGGACCGTCTCGTTGCCTCGGCGAATCGCGGGATTGCCACGATTGCGCCTAGCTCGTTCATGATCTCGGCGAGTTCGGCGTTACCCGCGAGGGCTGTGAACTTACTCAGCAACTCCTCTTCGATGGTCAGCGAAGGACAGAGCACAAGCACGCGGTCAACCAAGCCCTCGGCCAGAGCGATTGCCGCGAGCGCGTACATCACGTAGCTCTTTCCGCTGCCCGTGGCCAGCGTCGAGCGCCACCGCGACTATCGCGACATCGTCCGACAATCGGCCGCCTGCGTACTCAAGGACTCCGTCGAGGATGACCTGAGGCAACGTCTTCGGCTCAACCGTATCTTGTGCCTCCAGCAGCTCCACGACGCGCTGCTCGCCAAAGAGGTCCTTGCCGCATCGTGCTTCGGTGATGCCATCGGTGTAGACCACCAGCACGTCGCCCTTGCGCAGCGTCGCCGTGCCGTCCTCGAAGTCGATGCCCTCGAACGCGCCGGCGAGCGGCGAGCCTGACTTGAACTGCACGACCCCCCCGTCGGCCTTGCGAATCAGCCCCGGCGGGTGTCCCGCGCTGCAATACGTGATCTCGCCCGACGAGGTGTCGAGGATGCAGAGAAGCAGTGTGACGAAAGTGGCCGAAGGCGTGGCCTTGAAGACCACTCCGTTCGCTTTCCTGATGATCTCGGCGGGTGAGGGGTTCTCGTACGCCAGCGCGCGAATGGTGTTCCGAGTCAGCGCCGTGAGCGTTGCCGCGCGTACGCCCTTGCCGGAGACATCGCCGATGAGAATCGCGACCCGGCCTCCGTCGAGCTCGTACAGGTCGAAGAAGTCGCCCCCCACCGAGGCGGCCTTCGTCGCGGACCGATACAGGTAGCGGAACGTGATCCCCGGGATCTTCTTCGGCGCCGCCACCAGCGCCGCCTGCAGCGTCTGGGCGATGTCTCGCTGTTCCGAGTACAACTCCGCGCTCTCGATCGCGAAGGCGAGCATCGTGCCGAGCCGCCGACCGAAATCGTCCTCGGCCGGCGTCACGACGACCTCGGTCCGGACGAAATGGAACCACATGGATCCCACGATGGAATCCCTGAAGATGATGGGGACGAGAAGGGCAGCACGGTGCTGCGGATCCACACCCAGCTTGGCCATTCGCGCGCGGCGATCCTCGTCGAGGTCGGACAGCAAGACCGGCTCGCCGGTCTTTATGTTGTCGAGCGGCATCGGCAAGTCGTCACTGCCAAGCGTCCTGCCGAGGACCTCGTCCGGGAGTCCGAACGCACCGGTCATCACCCAACCATTGTCGCGCTTGAGCAGCAGCGCCGCTGAGTCGGCGTCCAGTGCGGTGCTGGACTCAGCCAAGACCCTATGCAGAACGGCATCGAACTCGAGACTCGAGGCCAGCGTGAGGCTGATGTCGTTCAGCGCCGAGGTCAGGGCCTGGCGGCGAACCGCCGCCGTCGCATCCTCCATGGTCAGCAGAATCGCGGGGACCTCGGACGACTCCCGGATCCGCCGCGCGCCGACCTTGGTGATCCGGCGCCCGAGGGGTCCCAGCGGGCGGTCGACCTCGAAGTCGGCGATCTCCTCGCCGGCGGCGACCCGGCCGAGCCGCTCCCTGAGCTCCGGCACGTCCCAGTAGCCGTCATCGAGCTCGTAGAGCGGGCGGCCGATCGTCTCCTCGGCGTTCGTGTTGAAGCTGTCGTAGAACGCGGCGTTGGCCTCGATTACCACCAGGTCGATGGTCATGGTGATCAGCGGTTGCCGTACAGTCTCGACGATCGCCTCAGCGTGCTCGCGAGCCGCATGGGTCTCCTCGCCACTTCGCTTGAGCTCGTCGATGTCGATGAAAGCCACCACGACACCGTCGGTCGCACCGCCGGTGGTGACGTAGGGACGGATCCGCATCGAGAGCCAGCGGCCGTCGAGGTCCCGGACCTCGGTCTCGGACGGCTCTCGGGAGTCCAGCACCTCGAGCACTCGCCGCTTCAACTCGGCGAATTCGACCCTGAGATTAAGGTCGGTGATCGGTCTGCCCACGTCGCTCGGCATGATGCTGACGATCGAGGACGCCTGCGGCGTGAACTGCCGAATGCACAGATCCCGATCCAAGATGATGATCGGTATCTGGACGCCGTCGATGACGTTGCGCAAGTCATCGGCAAGTTGCACCAATTCAAAGTTGCGAACGCGCAGCTCGTCGTTGAGGGTCGTGAGTTCCTCGTTGGTGGACTGCAGTTCTTCCTGGGCGGTCTGGAACTCCTCATTGATCGTGCGCAGCTCCTCGTTGCTCGCCTGGAACTTCTCGTTGACGGTGCGCAGATCGGCGTTGGCGGACTCCCTCTCCGAAAGCACGGTCTCGAGTTGGCCACGCGTCTGATCGAGTTCTTGGCGCAGTAGAGTCGCCTCGTCGGCCGGGGCCTCTTTTGTCCTGCGGCCGCGCGTTCCTGCAACGGCGCCGGCTGTCGCCGCAGGCTCGGAACGGAAGAACACGATGAAGTAGCTGTCCCCTTCCGGCGACGTGAGCGGCACCGCCTCGATCTCAACCTCTACCGTCTCGTTCTCGGCACGGGGCATCCGCCCCCGGCGGCGCGCCGGAACACCCTCTTCGCTGGCCGCACGGACGGCGGCCTCGACACCGGATGCCAGACCAGGCGAGACGAGCTTGGTCAGCCGGAAGTCCGGTGGCCCTTCGACGGGCGCCAAGAAGGGCCCTACGTTGCCGCGGAACTGGAGAACCTCCCAGTTCATCGAGAGCAGAAGACCGGGCAGCTGATACTCGCCTCTCACCAGCCTGTCGGCCTCAGCGAAGACGTTGTACTCGGCCCGTGCGGCAGGCCGTTCGCCTGCGTACGCGGTCCTGCCGGCAGACGGCGCCAGCCCGGCGAGCAACCTCGCTGGTCCGGGCAGGCGGCGATAGATCCGGTTCTTCTTGTCAACGGGGCCGAAGAGGGTCGAATCCGTGCCTACGCTCTCAGACGACCCGAGCAGCAGGAAGCCGCCCGGTTCGATCGCGTAGTGGAGGATCTGAATGACTCGCTGCTGCAGGCGACGCTCCATGTAGATGAGGACGTTGCGCAGGCTGACGAGGTCGACCTTGGAGAACGGAGGGTCCCGCGTGATGTCGTGTGTGGCGAACACGCACATCTCGCGAATGGCCCTCTTGATCTGGAAGCCCTCGGGGACCTGTTCGAAGAAGCGGGCGAGACGCTCGGGCGAGACTTCACCGCTGATTCCCTGCGGATAGATGCCGGCCCGAGCAAACGTCACATCCCGTTCATTGACGTCGGAGGCGAACATCTGGACCTCAGCCGAGGACCCCGCCTCGTCGAGATACTCGGTCAGCGCCATCAGGATCGTGTAGGCCTCTTGTCCCTTGGAGCATCCAGGAACCCACATGCGCACGGGGCCCTGCGCGCGCCCTACGATGGCGGGGAAGACCTCTCGCTTGAGCGCATCGATGGCCTGCGGATCGCGGAAGAACTGAGTCACGTTCACGAGCACGTCGTTGTAGAGAGCGTCGATCTCGGCCGGGTTCTCACGAAGCTTCGCAACGTATGCAGTGAGATCCGATGCGTCGTGCAGGAGCATCCGGCGCGAGATGCGCCGCCGAAGTGTGGTCTTGCGGTAGTCGGTCAGATCGAGACCCGTGGACTTCTGAAGCAGGCTCAGGATCTCCGAGTAGGCGCGCTCGTCTGCAGTGGCCTTCTCGGGATGCGCTGGTGCAGGCACGTTCTCTCCGAGACGGACCAACTCAGCGGCGAGTTTCTTCACACCGAGAGCGGAGTCGACCACGCCGGCATCGATCGCGGCGCGCGGCATCCCGTCGTATTCGGCCTCGGCGGGGTCCTGCGCATACGCAAGGCCACCCGCCTCGCGCATCGCCGTGAGCCCAAGCACGCCGTCGCTGCCCGTGCCGGACAGCACGACGCCGACCGCCGTCTCCCCATAGTCATCGGCGAGCGACTTGAAGAGCGCGTCGACCGGGAGGAACCGCTCCTTGGACTTGCCTCGCTTGCGGAGCGCGATGGTGGCCTTCTTGACTCGCATTGAGGTGTCGGCCGGCATGACGTACACGCGGTCGATCTCGATCGCGGCGCCTTGGCTGGCCTCGATGACGGGCAGCTTGCTCTCGCGACTCAAGATGTCGGTGAGCATGCTGTGCTGGCTGGGATCGAGATGTTGTGCAACCAGAATCGCGACGCCGACCCGCTCGGGCAGTGCGCGCAGAAGCCCGGTGATGGCGGCTAGGCCTCCGGCCGATGCGCCGACCCCGACAACGCGGAACTGTGGATCCCCGCCCGTCGATGCAGGCGGGCGATCGATCGTGTCATCGCCCGCGCCGTCCGCCCCCCCTCGGGTGCCGTCAGTACACCCCGTGGGGGTTGTGAGACTGAGTATACCCGCGCAGGGCAGCGTGTAGCCGTAGCGACCTGCGGGGATTCATCTGAACAGAGACCACGACCACAGGAGGCGCAGATGCAGTCCGTACACCCGTACCTCAACTTCAACGGCAACGCCGAGGAGGCGTTCGAGTTGTACCGCTCGGTGTTCGGCGGAGAGCTTCTCGGCGTGGTGCGGTTCAGGGAGTTCGGTGGAGAAGCCATGGGGGTCGCCGAGGAGGACATGGGGAAGGTCGCCCACATCGCGCTGCCGATAGCCGAAGGCACGAACCTGATGGCTTCCGACGTGGTCGGCCCCAACGCGGACGCGTTCGTCGTCGGTAACAACTCACTCATCTAAGCATCGTCATCGACAAGCCGGCTTCTTTCTACAACGTCTACCGCGAATTGGTGGGGGGGGTAGGGCTCGGCTTCCTCGCCCTCGTCACGATCATCGCGCTTCTCCTGCTCAACATGAGGCAGCGCAGAGCGGGAGAGGAGGCGCTGCGCCTAAGCGAGGAGAAGTACCGGACCCTCGTCGACAACCTCAATATCGCTGTCGCGCGCTCATCGCCCTCCGGCTAGTTCATCCAGGCTAACCCCGCGATGGCCAACATCTTCGGCTACGAGAGTCTGAAACAGCTGATGGAAGCACCCGTGACGGAGATATACCAGCACCCCGCCGATCGAGAGCAGGTCTTGCAGGAGCTCCGCAGTGAGGGCGAAGTGAAGAATCTCGAGCTGCCAATGAGGAGGCACGACGAGACCCCCGTCGTCGTCTCGCTCAGCTCGACCGCCCAGTTCGACGAACGCGGGGCGATCAAGTGGGTGGATAGCGTCTTGGAGGACATCACCGAACGCAAGACCGCCGAGGAGAAGCTGCGCGAGAAGGACTTGGCGATTCGCCAGGCCTACACCGACGTCATCGATGCGGCCACGGGCGGGAAGCTCGTCCTCATGACCGAGGACGAGATAGTCAACGCGCTCGGAGTGGCGGTGCTACCGCCGCAACCCATAGAAGAAGGCCATGACCTCTCCGACTACCGGCACAGCATGAGCCAGGCACTTGAATCCATGACGCCCCCACCGCGGGTCGTAGACGAGTACATCCTAGCGGCGAACGAAGCGATCACGAACGTCCTCAAGCACGGCGAGCGTGGCGAGTTCAGCGTCTTGCGTACGGAGGACTTCGCTCAGGTCGTCATCATGGACCACGGCCCCGGCATCGAGTTCCGCTCCCTGCCGAAGGCGGCTCTGGTCCCCGGTTTCTCGACGAAACAGACGCTCGGAATGGGCTTCACGATCATGCTCGGCGTGGCCGACCGAGTCCTCCTTACGACGCGAACGGGCTTGACGATAATCGCCCTCGAAGTCGCGCTCTCGGGCTCTTGATAGAAGTCGCTTCGCGGTGATGGGCCAGCGGTCATCCGCCGTATTCCCAGACCACCACCGACTCACGAGCCAGGCGCAGAAGCTGGTTCATGAAGCTGAGCGCGCTCACGATCGCGGTCGTAAGCATCGCAGTGGCGAATCGATCGAAGACGGACCTGATGTCCGAGGCGAGAAGGGACCCGAACGTTCGGTCGAGCGGAAATGCGACCAGGAACAGCAGTAGAGGCACGACGGTGAGCAGGACGTCGCGCGAATCACGATGATAGGCCTCCCGCCAAGTGCCCCTCATCACCTGCCCGGTCAGCAGGACGCGGTCTCGGCCGTGCTCAAAGATGACGACCCGCGAGCGAGACACCTCGACGAAGATGCTCTGGCGCAGGACGCTCCTGATCACGCGATCCGTCGCGGACTGTAGATCGACGAGTTCGTCCTTAAGCAGCCGGAACTTCAACTCGCCCATGACGAGCCGGGTCACGACGAACTCAGCATCCAGGACAGCCAGCCTGCCGAAGTAGATGACCGCCTCGCGCTCCGGATCGTCTTCGCACAGCTCAGGCATCCGCTTGAACACCCTGTTAGCCTCTTCGCGGTACCACATCAAGCGAACGCGCTCCTCGGCGGCGGCCTCTTCCACGACAGGGCATGAAGCCGCTATCGCGTCGTCGCAGAAGTACTGCCAGAACGGTCCCCGGCGCGCCTCCCACCCGGATCCGCGCAACGCGGCGACGACCTCCGCGTCGCTCGGAAAGACGGAGCCCGGTCTCGCTTCGAGTTTCACGGTGAAGACGGAGCGCATGATCCCCCAGAGGCTTCCGACAAACGTAGGAAGCGTCACTTTCGAGTAGACCCGAATGACAGGGTGTTCATGCCCCGAAACGGGCCTACTGCCGCCAATGAGCGAGGTCGGACGGTACGCGGGGAGCCTAGGCGGCGTGAAGAACGCACTCTGGAATGCCGCACCCAACGTCAAGCTGCCGGCAGGGACCTACACGGTCGTCGATTCGGATCCCGGCACCTGGTCGACGAACGACAAAGCCAATGGCGTCGGCTTCGCGATCGTGAACGTCGCCTACTAGCCCTGGTTGACCCCCCCGCGTAGCCTCGCAGCTGTTGCAACAGACGCCCGCCCTCAGCAAACGAGGAGCGGGCGTCTTCAGGTCCTTCTGGCGGAGGGGGAGGGATTCGAACCCTCGTAGCCGGGGTTGCCGGCTA
>CAZNMO010000220.1:0-7587 GCA_964574195.1 uncultured Clostridiaceae bacterium
TATTTTTCATAATTCTACCCCCAAAATTTAAAGGACATTGTATAATCTACAATATCCTTTATATATCATATGCTAAAATAATTGCTTTTGCTATCTCTCTCATTGATATGCCTTTGTCCATGCTTTGCTTCTGAATTCGTTTTCGTTATTGGTAAGAAGCGTGAACCTAAGCTGCTGGATCGCACCGTCAACCTGTCTGTCAAACAGACCGTCGCTGTTGGAATCTGTAAACCCGGCTGCCTTCAGAATACTCTGTGCCTCAGATTTGCTATAGGTATATTTTTCACTTTCACTGTTGTTCAGCCATGAGCCGGGATTAATAGGTGTATCGCTAACTACTGCATTCCCAAGCAAGTATTTATCTACAAGGGACTTTCTGTTTATCCCCTGCAGCATGGCTTTCCTAACTGCTTTGTCCTTGAATATGGGATTATTGTAATTCAAACCTATAAAATCATAATACATGGTGGAATACCTATATGCGTTGACATCCTTCATTTCACTGTATTTCTCCCAATCATAGGAGGTGGTGTTCAATATATCCAGTTCCTTGTATTGAAAAGCTGTTGAAAATGCATCGGTATCGTTAATGAAGAGTACCTTTATTTTTTCTATGTACGGTTTTTCAGTACCCTGCCAATTGTCATTGTATACCAGTTCCATGGATTTCAGCTTGTCATACTTTGATACCTTGAACATTCCCGTACCTACAGGCACTGCATTGATGTCGGTCTTATATATGTGCTCGGGTATTATAGGAAAACTCAGCATATCCATTGCATTGGCAAAGGGCTGATCAAACATGACCTCAATAGTTGAGCTGTCCTTGACCTTATAGGAAAAGACATGCTCCAGATTGCTCTTATATATAGAGTTCTCCGATGATTTTATAGTATCCAGGGAAAACTTGACATCATCCGCTGTAAACTTTTCACCATCACTCCAGAGTACATTTCCCTTTAGCTTTATCACGCATTTTGAGGAGCCATTCTCAAAGCTCCAGCCCTGCGCAAGTACTGGAGAAAGCTTGAGGTCGGGATCATACTCGACCAGGCTCTGGAAAACCAGCTTTGCGATGTCATTATATGTTTTGCTCCTGGAGAGCAGCGGATTCAGTGAACCCGGCTCCACCGAGCTCATATTCAGTGTCCCACCTGCCACAGGAGTCTCATTTTCTATAGTGATCTCTGTTTTATCAGGCTCCATTACCTTTTCACAGGAAATATTCAAAACCGAAACAAGTAATAGCATTACCAAAATCAAACTTCCACGCTTCATGTTATGCTCTCCATCCTTTGTTTGCCTTTATTAGTTAGCTTCCCAAGAATACAACCTTTTATATATGTCGTAATTCTTTCTGACCTTTTTTACAAAATTCTCAGTTTCAGGAAAGGGGATGACGTCAAGGGTCATACCATCACTGCTCAGACTCCTGTCAGCCAGCCATTTGTCCACATTTCCCCTGCCACCATTATAGGCGGCGAAAACCAGGTCAAAGCTGCCCTTGTAATAATCTGATAGATGCTCAACATACCAGCTTCCCAGACGGATATTTACCTCAGGGTCATAAAGCATGTCCTCTTTGAAATCCTCCATGCCTGTGGTCAATGCTATCCATTCCCCTGTAGACGGGGTTATCTGCATCAAGCCCTTTGCCCCCCTGTTTGATACTGCCGCAGTGTCAAAATTACTTTCCGTCTTTATCAGTGCGGCAAGCAGCGGCGGATCTATGTCGTGCTGTTGTCCATATTGAATGATCAGCTCTTTATGCTCTAAAGGGTACAAAAGCTTGAAAAAGCCCGGTATTCCAAGATATAAAATATATAACAGCAATACTGCCGATAAAAGTCCGGCTCCTCTGAATCTCCTGTTTTTAACCAAATACTATTCTCCCCCAGTAATAATGTTGTTCCACAGCTCTTCAAGCCTTTTTCCCACTTCTTCAACAGATTTGTTGTTATCGATGATCACATCTGCGTATTTTCTGCGTATTTCATTGCTGAATTGGGAATTTACCCTGTTTTCAGACTCTCTATAGTCAAATTTGTCCCGTTCTATCAGTCTCTTTATCTGAGTCTCACGGTCAACAGACACGACCCATACACTGTCTACATATTTGTGTAGGCCCATCTCAATAAGTATTGCCGCGTCTACAACTATGACCTTGCTGCCTTCTGCCTTCAGCTGATGTATCCTGTCCTTGACCTTGCTGATTATCTCGGGATGGGTGATACTATTTAGAAGCGCCAGCTTTTCCTTATCGGAAAAAACTATCCCGCCCAATCTTTTTCTGTTGATCTGCCCGCTTGGCAGAAGTATGCCCTCGCCAAAGCATTGAACTATTCTATTATATGCTATTTCACCTTTGCTTACAACCTCTCTGGCGACTATATCCACATCAATGACAGCAGCCCCCAGCTCCTTCAGCTTGGCTGAAACAGTGCTCTTGCCGCTGGCGATTCCTCCGGTCAAACCAATAACCATATATCAACCCACCTGTCAAAATTAATATTCCCGCTAACATTTTTATGCCTATTTTGCATTATACCAATTATCACCGCTGCTTATATCTGCAACCACAGGCACCCTCAGCTGTATGGCATTTTCCATGCATTCCTCCACCAGCTGCTTCACTTCCTCCAGCTCACTCCTGTGGGTTTCAACGATAAGTTCGTCATGGACCTGCAGTATAAGCTTTGATTTCAGTCCTCTCTTTTTCAGTTCTTCATGAACTTTTACCATAGCCAGCTTTATAAGGTCGGCGGCGCTTCCCTGTATTGGGGTGTTCATCGCCATCCTTTCTCCGAAGTTCCTGTTGACTGCATTCCTGGAGGCAATCTCGGGAATGTATCTTCTGCGGTTCATTATGGTTTTGACGTAGCCATCGGCCTTTGCCGCTTCAACTATATCCACCATATACTGCTTTACCATTGGATACCTGGCGAAGTAATTTTCAATGTAGGTTTTTGCTTCCTTTCGGGAGATCTTAAGATCCTGTGAAAGACCATAATCGCTTATTCCATATACTATTCCGAAGTTCACTGCCTTAGCCCTGCCCCTCATGACGGAAGTTACCTCTTCAGGCTTTACTCCGAATACCTCTGAAGCTGTCCTGGTATGGATATCTTCTTTACGGATGAAGGTGTCGATAAGCCCCTGGTCACCCGATATGTGCGCAAGCACTCTCAACTCTATCTGCGAGTAGTCGGCGTCCACCAGCAGATACTCTTCACTCTTTGGAACAAAGACCTTTCTGATCTGCCTGCCGTTTTCTGTTTTAATGGGTATGTTCTGAAGATTGGGCTCCGTGCTGCTGAGCCTTCCTGTAGCGGCTACGGTCTGGTTCAGCTTTGTATGCACCTTGCCTGTCTCGGGATTTATTATGGCAATAAGTCCGTCTATGTAGGTGGACTTCAGCTTGACCAGCTGTCTGTATTCAAGTATCAGTGCAATTATGGGATGCTTCCCCGAAAGCTGCTCCAGCACTTCCACATCGGTTGAGTAACCTGTCTTGTTTTTCTTCACTACCGGCAGCTCGAGCTTTTCAAAAAGGATCACTCCAAGCTGCTTTGTCGAATTGATATTGAACTCCTCGCCTGAATGTTTGTATATTTCAGCCGTCAAGGCTTCTATCTGTCCGGCAAAATCAGCTGACAAAACCTCCAGCATGCCTCTATCCACCTTGAAGCCTTCATACTCCATATCTGCAAGTACCTTGACCAAAGGAAGCTCCATATTATAATAAAGCTCCATCATATCATATTCCTCAAGCTTGCTCTTAAATACCGGCTTCAACTCTGCAGCCAATTTAACAGTGGCGCCATACTTCTGTACCGTATCGCCCCCCTTGGCTTCATAACCTTCCATAGCCGTACCAAGATATTCCTGACCCAGATCACCTATCCTGTAAGCCCCTTTGGAGGGGTTCAGCAGATAGGCAGCTATCATTGTGTCAAAGTCAACAGACTCGACCTCTATCCCATACTTCTTGAGCAGAAGTATGTCCTGTTTTATATCATGACCGGACTTTGACACCCTCGTATCCTCCATGATGGCCTTTATTCCCTTGATGTTGCAGTCGTTTATAGTGAAACGGTACTGTTTGCCTTCCACATCCAGATAAAGCGTCCTCAGCATATCTCCCATTTCATCGTCGATCTTGAAGGAAAATGCTCCTGCTCTTCTTGCTGCATCAAAAAGCTCTTCCTGCTCATCAGGAACTGTCAGCTCAGTTATGCTGAGCTGGACTATTTTAGTCTCAGGCACACAGGCGCCACCTGCGCACATTTTTTCTATCAGAGCTTTGAATTCAAGCTCCGAAAAAAGGCTGTAAAGCTTTGCCTTGTCAGGCTCAGTATACAAGAAATCCTCCAGCCGGAAGTCCATCGGAACATCCCTTACAATGGTAGCAAGCCGCTTGGACAGCAGCGCCTGCTCCTTATTGTTTTCAACATTTTCCCTCACCTTGTTTTTCTTGATATCAGACACATTGTTCAGTACATTTTCAACCGTTCCGAACTGCTGTATCAGATCCAGGGCTGTTTTCTCCCCGACTCCGGGCACACCTGGGATATTATCCGAGGCATCACCCATCAAGCCCTTCAGGTCTATTATCTGTGAAGGGGCTATGCCGTATGTTTCCTTAAGCTTTTCAATGTCATACTCTTCGATCTCGCTGATCCCCTTTTTGGTCATCAACGTATGTACATTGCTGCTGATGAGCTGCAGCAAGTACCTCCTTGAGTACCGGTATCTGCTCCGCCATATCCTCGGCCATTTTAAGCCTGCCGGCTTTATACTCCGCATATTCCAGATGCCTGAAGGTAGGGCCCTTCATGTCAAAGGCGATCCCCATATATTGAGGTTTATACTCCTCAACTATCTTGTTTATCATATTTACAAAACCATAAATGACACTGGTGTGGAAGCCCTTGGAATTGGTAAGCTTGGGCAGCGCATAAAAAGCCCTGTGCATAAGACTGTTGCCGTCTATTATTATGAATTTGCCTTTTTCCATGTCTTGTATCCTCCGTAATATAATATAATTAGTATTCCACTAAAACATTAAAAACCCTTTTAAAATATGAACTTTATACGCAAAAACAGGCGGGGTCTCCGCCTGTTGATTTACTGCTTACTCTTCAATTTGAGCTTTCTTGCAATGTAGACGACGATTGCCGCCGCAACTGCTGCCACAATCATATATGGTATCGCAGCCACCAGGAATATGACAGCCTTTTCAAAACCTCCGACAACATTATTGATCGCCTTTATGAAGCCTTGATATGCTTTTTCCCACGTTCCGGGAACATCGACGCTTTTTAGCTCTTCCGGCTTCAGCTCCCTCATATATATATATATGGTCGAAAGCTGGATCAGGTTATCCCAGCGCTTAAGGCTTCCTGTATTGATATCGATGTCTGTCCTGACCCTGTTCAGCTCTGTTTCGATTCTAAGTATCTCATCCACATTTTTAGCCTTGGTCATAAGCTGCTTCAAGCTATCTTCCTGGATCTTCAGGTTGTCGACCCTTGCCTGTGTATCCCTGTATTCCGATGTGATATCATTACCGCTTATATTTTCGCTTACCAGTTTGCCCATACCCTTTATATTGTTGAATATGCTCTGGAATTGTCCTTCGGGCACCCTTATGGTCATATTGGCCTGCTTCTCAGTGGTCTCTACGGTTACTGCAGCCCCCTCCTTATAATCGTACTGGGGTACAGTTATAATATCTATCTGTGAGTTCTCTATATAGCCTCCGCTGCCTTCAGCAAGCTGCTTGACCGCATCGGCTGCCTTATCTACATTTTCCACACTGACTGATATATTGCCGGTCCTTATTACCATCCTTCCCGCCCTGGAAGGGGTTTCATTTTCTGCAGGTACTGCATCAGCGGCAGTAAGGCTTTCATTGAATTTCATTTCTGAAGAGTCCCTTGCAACTTCCGATTTCAGCATTGGCTCTTCCGGAGCCTGCTTGGCAGCAATACCATTTTGAGTTCCCTCGTCCATTGTCATAGAATAATTATTTATTGAGTCCGACGGCGGTGCAGCCGGTGCCATTTCAGTGCCGTATTCCGGTGCAGCTCCCGCATTCTGCGATAGCTGTAAATTCTTCCCCTGAAGCAGGGATGAGCTGCCTATGCCTATGGCCAGGACAAGCGCTGCCGCTACAAGTCCGGTTGCCATCTTCCTGCCTGTACTGCCAAAAACGCTGCTGAAGATGTTCCTTTTCTTCTTTTCCTCTACCAGCTTTTGGTGAAGTTCCGTTCTGAAGCTTTGGGGCAATTCCAATTCTTCGAGATTGCTGCATACCGCAATGATATCAAGCATGCTTTCGTATTCTTCCCTGCATTGCTGACATTCTGCAATATGCTTTTCCAACTCTGTCTTTTCGATATCGTTCAAGTCCTTATCTATATATGAGGATATCATACTCCTTATTGTTTCACACTTCATGATCTTCTACCTCCCTTCACCAAATTAGACTATGTTTTTGCGGGAAAGTTCCATGCTACCCCTCAGCTTATCCCTCAACAAGGCACGTGCCCTGTTTATTCTTGATTTAACGGTACCAAGCGAGCAATCCAGCATATTTGATATTTCCTCATAGCTGAAGCCCTGGATGTCCCTTAGTACGATCACACTTCTATACTCGTCGTTCAGCTCTCTGATTGCCTTCTTTATAAGCTCCCTCTGTTCCACCCTCTCATAGGCAGTTTCGGGAGTCTCCTTGTCGGAGGACAGCTCTATATGCAGCTCTCCGTCTTCAGTCTGTATGGTACTGTCAATGGATACATGCTTGTCATTCTTTCTTCGTCTCAGTTCGTCGAGACATACATTGGTGACGATCCTATAAAGCCACGTAGAGAAAGATGATTGACCCTTGAAATCTTTTATTGACCTATATACCCTGAGCATGGCCTCTTGCGCCATGTCCTTCGCATCCTCCTCGTTTCCCATGACACGGTAAGCAATGTTGTATGCTCTTTTGTCATAGGCGCTTACCAGCTGTTCGAAGGCTTCTATATCTCCGGACTGGCTCTTTTTCACCAATAGCTTTTCCAAATCGCTCACAGCGTTTCCCCCTTCCGCTCTTCATTGATCCGCGTATTTCTAAAGGAATAGTATTCAACCCCATATATTTCTAACACAAAACCATTTTAATGGTCACCTTAGGCAAATTATACCATACATGTCCATGAAGGGCATTAAAATATGCCTACTATTGTTAGACGCATTTTTTCCAGGTAAAGTTCCAGATTTTATATCTTTTTTTACAATCATTCAATATTAGTATTCTATCCGAATAACCTACAATTATAGAATGTTGAAAAATGTGGCAAAAAGCTTTCAATAACAAAGAAAAAACAGCACCTTGCCGTGCTGTTTTGTAGTGATCTAATCCTGTCCTTCGGAAGCATCCACTTCCTTGATTGCAACATCGATAACGGTTCCCAGGCTGTTGGAGCTGAATTCATAGTTTTCCAGAAATTGCTCAAGCAAGACCTGCTGTTGAGGCTGCTCCCCCTCAAGAGAAAAAGCTTCTTCTGCCATGCCGGCCCTTGCATTTATATATGCTGC
>CAZNMO010000221.1:0-7574 GCA_964574195.1 uncultured Clostridiaceae bacterium
CTATTTGGAATAAATGAGCCGGAAAGCTTAATACGCTCAGAAGTGCTTTGCCAGGAGGTAATCCCCGGCTGTGCAGCAACTGGCCTTGTATTGAGGCAATACAGCGATTATTACTTTCCGCTGGATGAGCTTAACTCGCTTTCTACAGCCAGGCTTCACCATATATAAAGTGAAAAGGCTCTATGCTATTTTTGTTCGGTGCGTCCATTGCGACTGAGTTATCGACTTATTATTATCAATAAAAAATTTCACCCCTGTACAGGGGGATCGAACCCTTTTGGTCATTTCATAGGTGCCTCTGGGACAATATGAAACTTTTTATACTCTCTTCAACTTGCTGGATGTTCACCAAATTCAGTATTTGTAAGTCCATCAAGTTCTTTTAATGGCACGCTTAGCTTCACCCAATCTTTAGCACCATCATCTAAAGGCATATAGAAAAATACAGCATTATCCCCCTCAAAGTATATGAATACTCCTTCTGCTTCAAATCCATTCGCAATTCCTGCATTCTTGGCCTTTGCATCCAGCAGATGTATTACTTCATCATTCTTTTTCTCACCATTCTTTATAAAGTTTTCATATACAATCGGGTTTGTGGATTTAACATCCAGATTTATGCTCTTTTGAATGTTTGTTTCTCTCAAACCACTGTTTTTAGCAGTACCGCTAAACAATATACTTACAATATTCTCATCCAACCTTTTGACTTCATAATCCAATTGGACATCTGTAAAATCTACCGCTTTGGCGTAGGATTCTGCAATCTGCTTAATGCTCTGATTCATATAATCCATTGATAGTTCTCCCTTGTAGCCTTGCAGCTTAGGATAGTATATTTTCGTGTTTTTAGAAGGCACCTCAAGCAGCTCTCTGGTTGTGCCATAAACTGAACTTGAGCTATTTGGTACAATATTACTGATATCATTATTACCGGTCTTTATCGCTAATGTGTTTGCACTTTGACTGCTACATCCCACCAGTGCGAACATCAATATCCCTGCATATATCATGTATATAAGTTTCTTCATATTCAGCACTCCCCTTATTTTATATATTCATTGCTTACCAAAACTTCCGGAAGCACCTCTGTTGGAATCTCGAATTCAACAACACCCATGTACCCAGGTGCAACTTCATACTTGTCAAAGGATATAACCAGCTTATTATCGCTGCTTATATAGAAGCTCTGATCTGCCCGGATCTTTTCAAATGGTGCAATATCTCCTTCTTCTACCCAATAGGCTTTTTGTGCATCCTCTTTCATCTGCTGTCTCATTTGAGCTTTTATATTTTCACTGATTACATCTACATAGCTGTCATCCTTAAACAAGCTCGGCAATGTTATCAAGATTTGATTTTGCTTATCTACAGTATCGTACCTGAATGTTGTGGAGGAAGATCCCACAGTATTTACAACATAACGTCCTATGGAAAGTATCCTATCAGTATCGGTCTTTATCACATATCCGCTGTTAACACCCAGATGTCCTCCCCCTGCTGACCTCAATTCTTCTATTTCTTTGCTGAATTCCGCATATAGCTTCTCATTCTCTGTAATATATTTCTCATTCAAAGCTTTTTGCAGCTCATGATTTTCCAAGCCTTCCACAGCTGGAGTCTTTATATCTGCATTATAGGTATCCTGATTGATCGTATATTCTTTAATCATCAGAACTTTTACAAGCTCGCCGAATACCGGCACCTCGGACATCGCATATGCGACTGAGCTATTTGTGTTAACAGTTATAAATAGTACAATTACCGCAGCTGCCACACCGGAGGTCAATTTCATTCCCAATTTTCTCTTTTTATTCAATTTTTTCTTATGTGTATCAATTGTTTTTCTAACCACAAAATCCAGTTCTTCAGGTATTTCTACGTTTTCATAATTTGTTTTCAATTCTTTAAGCTTTTCCATGACCTTCCTCCTTAAACTAACCTTCCAGCTCAATGCGGAGTTTTTTCAACCCTGTATATAACCGGGTTTTTATTGTGTTCAGGTTTTCTCCAAGGATATCTGCAACCTCTTCAAGCTTTAAATCCTCAAAATATCTTAAACTTATAATCTGTCTATAGTTGTGCGGCAAATTATCCATAGCTTTTTGCAGGTCAAAATTCTCATATATGTCTTCTTTTTCTTCGGAATTCAGATCCAGGGCAATATCCGCAACATAGCTCAGCTTTCCTTTCTTTCTTAAAACATCCAAGGAAGTATTGACAAGTATTCGATAGAACCAGGTCTTTATGTAATCTTTATTTGCCAGACTGTCTACTGAGCTCAAAGCCTTATAAATGCTCTCCTGGACAATATCCAGGGCATCCTCCTTATTCCTTACATAGCTGTATGCTATTCTGTAATGTGCTTCTTTATTTTGAAGAAAATAACTCTCTAGTACAGTATACATCCTATTTTTCATCATTTTGTGCGATAAACTCCTTCATAGATATATAGCTTGTTTTAGTTTATACAATATAGACGTTTTAGTTAATGGAATAGTTTTATACATAACAGATTTCATAATATTAAAAAACCTTAATGTATAAAGCAAAAACAGACCAGGTATCAAAATTCCTGGTCTGCAATTTATGTATTTGGTGAAGGCGAGGGGTTTAGAACCCCTAGGTATATATACATATATTTCTATTTTGATTATAATATATATTGATGGGATTTAATTAATGCAATGGATCGATTTTGTAACTGCACTTATTATGATTCACATGATTACCTTTTCATTTGTAAATAGAATATATAGCTTTAATTTTAGAATAAACCTAGTATATATGACTCACCTTTACCGATTTAGTCTATCTAAATTCCACATTTATATAAGAAGACTATCCCAAAAATGAAAATGATAAATGGGTACGGGAGGTAGGAAAATGCGTATATCTGCAAAGAAATTGTGTGCCATGGTTATTGCAATACTTTTGCTGGCCGGGAATCTTACTTATGCCATGAGCGATGATGATTACTTGTCACAAACCTTTAAGGGTGAAAAATACCAGGTTCTTTTTTAATAATATTTGATTTTTTGCTAGTAGTGATTAACAGCTATCTTGTCCCTCTTTAGCTTATACATCCGATTATCAGCCATTTTTACAAGCAAGTCTGAATCAACGCCATCCTGAGGGAACACACTGGCACCAATGCTTGCACTTATTGCTATATCGGCTCCGTTTATTTGCAACGGTTGATTGATTGAAAGCATAAGCTTTTTTGCTATATCCTCTGCATCCTTAGCTGTATTGATACCAAAAATTAGAAACGTAAATTCGTCTCCCCCGATCCGTGCTGCCAGATCCTTTTCTTCAATACTGGCACTTGCACGCCTGCCTACTTCACAGATCAGAAAATCTCCTGTTTCATGTCCATAGCTGTCATTAACAATTTTTAATCCGTCAACGTCCAGGAACAGAACAGCAAACATTTCTCCTGACTCTTTGGCATTCATTATTCTCCTGTTTAACAGTTCATAGAAATATTTTCTGTTAGGAAGACCTGTCAGTGTATCGTGGTAAGCCATATAGCGGATTTTCTCCTCAGCTTTCTTATGCTCATCAATTTTCTTCTCCAGAGCTTTGACAAGACTTATATCATGACCTACAACAACCATACCAAGAGCATCCTTGATATAGGGGTCTATTATCAAAGAACAGGTCATACTCAAAGCGGTACGACTTCCGTCTTTGCCTTTACAGAAAACCTCTGGAAATTTGTGTATAGTTGTATCCTGTTCTGTTAATGCGGTATTCAACACAGGCCATTCTTCAACAATACTGTCAAAGGACATTGATGTTAACTCACTACGGGAATAGCCCAGTAGTTTTTCTGTACTCTCATTGACTTTGACAATACGGCCTTGGGGTGAAACCAATATGGCAACTTCCACCATTTCTTGAAGCAGCTCTTCCAGGAGAAGCTTTGGGGTTATTTCCATCAACCTATATTTTATCATTGCATAATAGGTTCCAACTAGCATAACAAGACTGTAGATATGACCCATTAGTGGCAATATTGTAATTCCAAGCAATGGCATAATGTGCTGTGTCATGAGGTTAAGTAGAAATGGGGTGAGGCTTGATGCTATAATGATTTTTGTTTGTTTTCGCCTTCTTATACTGCTTGACTGTCTTCCCCAAAGGGCAATCAGAATAATGCATGCCAACAGAAAACTAAAATTATAAAGAAAATCTCCTATATAAAAAAAGCTCTCAATAAATTCGGAAGGTTCTTTGTCCTTCCCAAATAAGAAAACACTTATGTATAAGAAAATAGCACTTGGAATATAGAGACATATCTTCACATTTCTGTTGTTTATATAACGACTCTCGGTAAGGAGCAGTACTAAATGTAGAATTAGTGAGCTGAAAGTGCACCATCCGATAGCAGAAATTTTCATCCAAATATACTGTTCGTCCCCGGTTACATATACAAAAGCGTATGCAAATGACCATATAGACATACTTATGCAGAACAATAAGAATAAACGGTTAATACTAGATTTCCTTTCAAGATTATACGCATAGACACCGACGAATAAGTATATTACACAGGCCATAATTGACAATGCGGAAAAAACATTCACAGGAGTCCCCCCATCCTTAAGTCTGAAAGATATATATGCTCGACTTCTATACAAAAAAACAGCAACACTAACGTATTGCGCCTTAATTCATTCAAGACATTAGCAACCCAACCGTCTTAGTTATACAAACCCTAGACTCGCAGCTTTGCGTCTCCACCTTTCGATGGATTTGCTCTTATCATCAAATTATAGGACATAAGACCTACATGTATAGTTCTGCCGAATTATGTTATAATTGTATAATATGTGTAGAAACATGTCAATTCGCTATCGGTCATAAAACATTCTTATGTCATGGTTGTTAGAATGAATAAGTAAATAACCTCAGTTTACAGCACCTGGCACTTTATTTTTTACAGGGTTAATTTTCTTATAAAACACAAGAACAGTATTCGTCTTTTGAATACTGTTCTTCTATGTAAACTTATATTATTATTTAGAAACAATGATACAGAATGATAAAATCTTCTACTAGCTTACCAGTTAAATACACATTCTGCTCTTGAATCTTTGTATAATCGTCATTATATTGAAAATATCCAGAAGGATTTGAAAGGATATTGCCCAAGTAGGCATCCTGTGTTAAAATACCTTAGAGATAGTTTTGTCCAAAATAAGGTTTATGGGGTCATAGTTATCCTGAAAGGGCATTTCAGATAAATTACGAATGCGTATGTCAATATAAAAAGGAGGAATAGTCTATGGCAAAAGAGAAAATCAATATGGGCGAAATGAAATTGAGCGATGGAAAAAAAACAGAAGAATTGATAGATGAGGAACTTAACAAAGTAGTCGGCGGAGTGACAACTATGTTCCCACCTTTTATCCCATGGTACTGTCAATGTGGTCATTATAATGCGACGCGTCCTAGTGATTTTAACTATAGCTGCAAAAGTTGTGGTCAGCCAAGGCCTCCGAAATAATCAAGTGGTGCCAGTTACCAGAAGTAAGAAATTATGCTGCTGATCAGCTTGAATAAGTCCTTTTATCCAGTGCCAGGCACCATAGAATTATTCGGGGCACAAGAAAAGGCACCCTTATGCAGAGTGCCTTGAATTGCTTTGCAAACAGGGGAGTGCAAGCCGGAATCATTTTTCCTGATTTTCATCTTTCTGATTCTCTCATTTATCGCTGTCTCTTGCGCTTCCAGTTCAAAAGGAAGAAGATCCCTACTGTTATTTTTCTTTGGCATAAGCTCCAGAACCTCCGGATTTCCAAGGCTTATGATACTCTAATTATACCATGGTTCATACAGGCGACGAAGCAATTTATGGAAATACAAAGGGGCTTAAGATTACCTAAACCCCTCAAATTGTATAATTATTTTTTGATCGGTATATTTATTACAAAGCTTCCGTTTTTCAAAGCTTTCCCTAGTACCATAAACTTTACTTTCTATTAGAGCTTTTTTCTTAAAACAGTAATACAATCCAAATCATCAAATTCCCATTTCAAATTTTGCTGTTCCAAAACTTCAAGATTATTTCTTTCTGCTAATTTAGCCACATCCTGTTTTGATACTTTAGCCCGCCAGCCATAATTTTCATCATAGTTTTCGCTCTTTTCATTAGCGCTTAATAATTCGCAATTTTCTAGATTTGAATGATGAATGAAGCAATATCCGCCTTTTTTGAGCATTCTTCCAAATTCACTAATATAAAGATCTAAATATTTATATTTAAAATGTACCATGGCATCCCATGAATAAATAAAATCCAAGCTTTCATTATTTTGTAATAATCCTTCCAGTTGACTTTGAATATATTCAATATTGGTATTATTTTTAAACCTGTCTTTGCAATAATCAAGAGCGTCTACTGATATATCACATAATATCAGTTTTTTATATTTATCCTTTAAAAATTGGGCTATTCTACCGCGGCCGCATGCAAAATCCATTACTACCATTTCTGGATTCAAAAGAAAATGCTTTTTAAAAATCGGTTCAATAATATGTTCATATTGCTCCTGAGCAGCACTCTCTGCTGATATATAATAAGAGGTCCAATCAATTTTTTCAAAGCTTCCTTTAACAGGACTAACAGGTGATGTTATATAAAAGTTATTTTCAATCAAAATGATTTTTTCTTCTGCAACAGCAAATTTATGAATCAGTAAATCGTATATTTCCTGTTTTGATGCTTGAGCAGCCACCACAATATAATCGTATGTAATGTTTTTGATCGATTCAGGAGACAAAACATCCTGCCCACAAACCGGATGAACTTTCTCATAATTTTTATCTAGACAGGCTGCTATTTTGCAGTATGAAATTAATTTGATTTGATTAACAAATTCTCTACCAATAGCCCCGCCGGCACCATAGATAACTACTGTGCTCCCTTTAGGAACTTTATCGAACGGAAATAATGCAACCCTCATAAAAAATCCTCCTTTAAACACATAACTCCAACATTACTCCAATATTTGTTATCTTGAGTATTATAGCACAACTATCAGCCTAGCACAATAAATTCTCGCACTCCTCATGATATACTCATGAATCCTGAAGAAACCTTGGGTGCCAGTCTGTCAACTTATAAACCACCATGACTTATCGTCGCAAAGAGGAATGAAAATTAGTGTCTAAGGCAAAAGCCACCAATACGTGTAATAGCAATGTTTAATTCTGCATTTAATGGGCATTATCAAGATAGGACAAGAATAAAGGATGTAAGTAAGAGTGGTGGTATTTACCCCGTTTGTCAACCTATCTTGATAGCCCTTGAGTACAAAGAAGTGTTGCATTTCAGGTGTTTCCGGAAATAGCACGTGTGTAAAACTTATTAAGACTCAGGCTATCCATCTTGTCACTTAACAAAGAGTATATTAGGTGCCAGGCACGACACATACTTGTTACAGGCGGTGCAGGATTCATAGTCTCACATCTATGTGAAAAGCTGCTTGAGCTGGGTGGCACCGTAATCAATATAGATAACTTGAATGATTTCTATGATTTATCAATTAAGAAGAATAATCTAA
>CAZNMO010000222.1:0-7418 GCA_964574195.1 uncultured Clostridiaceae bacterium
TGGGAGCTCTTGAATTTGATGATATTGCCACAGTACTGGATGTTGCGCAGGCGGTACAGAAGATAGAGATCGTAACAAGGATAGTTACAGAGGTGGAACGGTACATACATGAGCTGGGCATAGAGGGAAAGCTGGTCAGTATGCAGCTGGATGAACTGGTATCCGGTTTGAAGGAGGAAGAGATATTACTGGTGCGGGATTATCTGCCCAATGAGGAAAACAGGAGCTACAAGGAAGTGATAATGACCTTGAGGAACCAGTCCTCCGAGGATCTTCTTGAACTGCCCTTCGTAGCAAAGATATTGGGCCTGGGTAATAGTATAAACACCCTGGACCTTCCTATTTCGACCAGGGGCTACAGGATACTCAGCAAGATACCACGGCTTCCCATGAACATTATTGAGAACCTGGTGGAAGACTTTGAAAAGCTCCAGAGGATATTGGCAGCATCCATCGAGGAGTTGGATGATGTGGAGGGCATAGGAGAAGTCAGGGCAAGGATAATAAAAGACAGCCTCAAGCGCGTATACGAACAGATTCAGACCGAAAGGCACATATGATAAAAAACCCTGTATCATTATAAGATACAGGGTTTTTCTATACTGTTACAATGCATTTCTGGGACTGCTTCTAGAAGAAGTTATATATACCCAAGGTATGCATTTTTTCGTACTCCTTCAGAAGTACATCATACATGCTTATATCCAATACATTACACAAGGCGGCGATATAAAAGAGATTGTTGCCCAGTTCTTTTTCAATAACTTCCCTGCAGTTTGAACATAGATTTCCTCTCAGATGTGTATCCATGTAGTTCTTCAACTCCTGAAGGGAAACTTCATCATCGAAGTTCTGCTTCTTTGAGTTGATCTCTATGCATCCGCAGGAGGTTACAGCCTTTACAACAGCCCTATTTACCCTTGATTGTGATTCCTGATATTTAGTAAGTATATCAAGGATGCTTTTGTGGCGTATCAACAACTCTCCAACGCTGTCCTGGAAGTGATCGTATAGCAAATCTTTCATGAGGTATCACTCCTATATAAAAGTAAACATAAAATATACTATGGGTCAAAGCGAATTACGACTACCAGTTTATATATTTATTATAAGTATAAGGAATTCCAATGTCAATTTATAATTGCAAGGTGGACATTCCATAGGCCATAGAAAATTATGGAAACGAATAAGCTAATGCTGGAAATTTATGAGATTATATTTTTGGAGGTCATTATATGTTCTGTATAGGAGACAAAATAGTATATCCGCGTCATGGCGCAGGAGTTATAGAAGGTATTGAGGAAAAGGAAGTCCTCGGTGAAAAATGCAAGTATTATGTAATACGCATACCCTTGGGTGACATGTATGTTATGGTACCTATGGAAAATATGGAAAAAAGCGGTGTCAGGGAGATAACTCCAAGGTCGGGCTTGACGGAGGTATATGACATACTCTCAGGCAAAACCAGTTATATGTGCAAAAACTGGAGTAAACGGTACCGGGAAAACGAGATGAAAATGAAAAAGGGTGATATTTATGAGATATCGGAGCTTGTAAAGAACCTGACAGTGGCAGATAGGGAGAAAAAACTCTCCACAGGTGAAAAAAGAATGCTTGATAATGCCCGGCAGCTATTGGTAAGCGAGCTTATGCTCATACTGGAGGAAACCCATGAGAACGTGGAGGAAGCAGTGCAAAATATGATAAAGGATTAGAAGGAACTGGTGAAACATATAGATTTTTATACAATTGGAGTAAATTAATACTCAATTGTTATTTTTATATGCAAGTAAATCTGGTATAATAAAATTGGTTTACAATTGCTTAAAAAGTATCAAACTGGATATACTTATAAAAGGAGGTGAACTGAATTGTTTAGGAAAATTATTGTTTGGGTGTTAATGATTTTAGGTGTTGCAATAGGAGCCGAGACTTCATATCTTTTGACCAGCTACTTTGGAGTTACTCATATATTCAAGCTAGATGTCTCCGGCGGAAATTCCTTTATTTTGTTTTTATTAGGCGGGGCAATTGGTGGAATAATATTTTATTTGATTTCTTCATGGCTTATTAATCTGGGCAGAGAGTCTACCTCAAGAGTTGAAAGAATGCTTCAGAGGATACCTACCAGTGAGATGTTGGTTGGCGCAATTGGTCTTATCATAGGTCTCATAATAGCTTATCTTATAAGCAGCGGTCCAATAAAGCTCATACCATTTGCTTGGTTGGGTACTTTGTTGTCTATACTGGTGTATATGCTTTTGGGTTACCTGGGAATAAGCGTAGCGACTAAAAAGCGGGAGGATCTGATGGGAATGTTTCTCCCCTGGAAAAGGCTTGCCCAGAAGGACAAGGATAAGCTGACTGCAAAAACAGAAAACGTTGTTCAGCCCAAAATACTCGACACGAGTGTTATCATAGATGGAAGGATAGCCGATATATGCAAGACCGGATTTGTAGAAGGTCCACTCATTATACCCGCATTTGTACTGGAAGAACTGAGGCATATAGCGGATTCGTCAGATGCATTGAAAAGAAACAGAGGCCGCAGAGGGCTTGATATCCTGAACAAGATACAGAAGGAATTGGATATCAATGTTGAAATTATCGAAAAGGACTTTGAAGAGCTTTCCGAGGTTGATACAAAGCTGCTCAAATTGGCACAGTTCATAAATGGAAAGGTTATCACCAACGATTATAATCTGAACAAGGTGGCAGAATTTCAACGCGTACCTGTTCTTAACATCAACGAGCTTGCAAATGCAGTAAAACCTGTGGTTCTGCCGGGTGAGGAAATGGTAGTCCAGGTAATAAAGGACGGCAAGGAATTTGGCCAGGGGGTTGCATATCTTGATGACGGAACAATGATAGTTGTTGATGGAGGAAAACGCTTTATCGGAGAGACTATTGAGGTCGTGGTGACCAGTGTTCTTCAGACTGCAGCCGGAAGGATGATATTTGTAAAACCGAAATCAGCTGCGGATAAGGTATCGTAAGATCAATACCCCAAGTGAACGATTCAGGTTTGCTTGGGGTATATTTGTACTTGAATTCAAAAGTTCGGAGGTTCACAGAGGCTTATGAATACGGCGATCATACTGGCGGCAGGCAAAGGAAGCAGGATGAATGCAGGCATGAACAAACAGTTCATGCTGCTTTCGGGCAAACCGCTCCTGGTACATACACTGGAAGCATTCCAGAATTGCAGGTCCATAGATAGGATAATACTTGTAGCAGGCAGAGAAGAGTTGGAGTACTGCAAGGAAAATATAGTCAGTGTCTATGGCTTTGAAAAGGTGGACAAGCTGGTCATCGGAGGCAGTGAGAGGCAGCAGTCAGTAAAAAATGGGATAAAGGAGCTTCGGGATGACTGCAAAATAGTGGTCATCCATGACGGGGCAAGGCCGATCGTTCCCGGTGATATAATTGAAAGATGCATTGAAGGAGCAGAGGAATATGGGGCTGTTTCCGCCGGTATGCCCGCAAAGGAGACCATCAAGGTGCTGGATGGCAAAGGGTTTGTGAAATACACACCGGAAAGGGATAGGGTGTGGATCACGCAGACACCGCAGGCCTTTAAGCCGGATATAATAAAGAGAGCTCATGAAAATGCAGAAGCAGAGGGTATAACAGGTACTGACGATGCATTTTTGGTTGAGATCTTGGGTATTCAAGTCAGAATGATAGAGAGCAGCTATGAGAACATAAAAGTAACGACTCCCGAGGATATGATAATTGCAGAAACTTTACTTCGCAGAATGAACCGCCTTGAGTGAGTATGGGTAAATGCCAATAAAGAGAGGTGTTTGAATTGATGAGCGGATTCAGGATCGGAAACGGTTATGATGTACACAAGCTGGTGGAAGATAGGAAGCTGATACTGGGAGGAATTGAGATACCATACGAAAAGGGGCTGCTGGGGCATTCGGATGCTGATGTGCTGACACATGCCATAATGGATGCCTTGCTGGGTGCCTGCGGCCAATATGATATAGGAAAGCATTTTCCAGACAATGACATGGCCTACAAGGGGATATCCAGCGTTGCACTGCTGCAAAAGGTAAAGACTCTGGTGTCGGAACAGGGCTATTGCATAGCCAATATTGACAGTATCATAGTGGCAGAGAAGCCCAAGCTGGCCCCTTATATTGATGCAATGAAGGAGAAGCTGTCATCAGTGCTGCAGCTTGATAAGGATGCAGTCGGCATCAAAGCCACCACCACGGAGGGGCTGGGTTTTACAGGAACCGGTGAGGGGATCGCTGCCTATGCCGTAGCATGCCTGTACAGGGAGGAAATGAGATAGAATGTTTCTGTTTAAAAATCGGAGGAGCGGAAATAAAACTACATTTATTGTAATTCTTATGATATTAGGCATAATATATATCATGGGACGGCTCTCTCCTCAAAAGGAGGCCGTAATGCCGGTAAAGCTTCAGTATAACGGCTACAGTTATCAATATACAGAGACCTTTAAGAGCTCGCCCTTCATGTTCAAAAGGAGCAAGCCTGCAAGCGCGGATGGGTTCCTGATACTTACTAGAAGAGGTACTGAGCCGGATCAGGAGATATATATATATGAAGGGAATCTGAGATACAGACAGTACAAGGTTCTCAAAGAGTGAAAAATATGTATTGACACGGATACTTTTAACAATAATAATATATATATTCAATATATTTTTAACGTCAGGGTATATACAGTAATAATTCAATATTGATGCAGAGATCGGGAAGAGTACGTCATAAATGCTTGCAGAGAGGAACCTTCGGCGGCTGAGAGGGGTTCCGGGTTATTTTTGACTGAAGTGCACCCGTGAGCACCGTGGAGGAAGCTATTATGAACAGTAGTGGTATTCCATGGCGGGTCACCGTTATATTTACAAGTGTCCAAGAAGAGTGGAACCGCGGAATTGCCCGCCTCTTTATGAGGTGGGCTTCATTATTTTTCAGGGAGCGGCAGATCCGTTCCGATAATAAAAAGGAAGGTGTTTACAATGAAGCTATACAACACTATGACAAGGAAAAAGGAAGAGTTTACTACATTGGTGCCGGGAGAGGTGAGGATGTACTCCTGCGGACCAACGGTCTACAACTATTTCCATATTGGAAATGCGAGACCTTTCATCATATTCGACATTCTGAGGAGATATCTGGAATACAGGGGATATAAGGTGACCTTTGTTCAGAATTTTACAGATGTTGACGATAAGATTATAAAGAGGGCAAAGGATGAAAATGTCTCCGAAAAGGAAGTGTCCGACAGATTCATAGCAGAGTATTTCAAGGATGCAGAAGCCCTGAATATAAGAAAAGCGGATGTTCATCCCAGAGTAACCGAGCATATCAAGGAAATAATAGACATAATAAAGAGGCTGGAAGCCAACGGCCTGACCTATACCGTTGGCGGAGATGTGTATTACGATACAGCTGCCTTTATGGACTACGGCAAACTGTCCAAACAGAACCTTGAAGAGCTGGAGGCAGGTGCCAGGGTCGATGTAAATGAGATCAAGAGGAACCCCTTTGATTTTGTACTGTGGAAGAGCCAGAAGCCGGGCGAGCCTGCATGGGAAAGCCCATGGGGAATGGGGAGGCCGGGCTGGCATATCGAGTGCTCGGCAATGTCCATGAAATACCTTGGAGAAACCATAGATATACACTCGGGAGGACAGGACCTGGTATTTCCACACCATGAGAATGAAATAGCACAGAGTGAAGGTGCCACCGGCAAGCCTTTTGCAAGGTACTGGCTGCATAATGCCTTCCTCAACATTAACAATGAGAAGATGTCCAAATCACTGAACAATTTCTTTACCGTGAGGGATATCAAAGAGAAGTTTGACCTTGAGGTGTTCAGGCTCTTCATGCTTTCTGCCCATTACAGAAGCCCGGTGAACTTCAGCAGTGAGCTTCTGGAGCAGGCGAAGAGCGCTCTGGAAAGGCTATACAATGCCAAGAACAACCTGACCTATCTTTTGACCAAGGTTGAAGCAAAGCCTCTGAGCCAGGAGGAGCAAAGCTTCGTGAAGACTCTTGAGGGCTACAGGGGCAGGTTCATAGAAGTAATGGATGATGATTTGAATACTGCTGACGGCTTGTCTGTGGTCTTCGATATGGTCAGGGATATTAATTCCAATACCAACGTAGAATCCTCAAGAGAAATCGTTCAGGCTTCCCAAGACATGCTCATGGAGCTTACGGGAGTATTGGGCTTGCTGTATAAAAAGGAAGAGAGCCTTGATGATGAAATAGAAAAGCTTATACAGGAGCGGCAGAAGGCAAGGAAGGAAAAGAATTGGGCCCTTTCCGACAAGATAAGGGATGACCTGAAGGCTCAGGGGATCATCCTTGAAGATACTCCAGAGGGAGTAAAATGGAAAAGGGTTTAAAATCAAGATAAAGGAAGAAAAGCGATGTCTGAAATACTATTACCCGCTGCAGCGGTACTGCTTGTTATAAACCTTATAGTTATGATAATTATGAACTCAGGGCTTGCAGGCAGGCTGATAAAGCATGATGCCCGCCTTGAAGCCCTTGACAAGAACCTTGACAGGATGGACAGGACGATCCGGGAGGAAATGCTTCAGGATAGGGAAGAAATCACTGATTCGATGAAAACCTTCAACAGTATGATAGCAGCACAGATGTCGGAGATATCAAGCCTTCAGAGGAACCAGCTGGATATATTCTCGCAGCAGCTGGCAAACCTTTCTCAAACTAATGAATACAAGCTGGATAAAATGAGAGAGACCATAGAGGAAAAGCTCAAGCAGCTACAGGAGGATAACAGCAGCAAGCTGGAGCAGATGAGGGCGACTGTAGATGAAAAGCTGTACTCCACCCTTGAACAGCGGTTGGGTGAGTCCTTCAGGCTGGTGAGTGAAAGGCTTGAAATGGTCCATAAAGGACTTGGAGAAATGCAGACGCTGGCGAGCGGTGTGGGAGACCTCAAAAGGGTGCTGACCAATGTAAAGACAAGAGGAACCTGGGGAGAGGTCCAGCTGGGTAATATATTGGAGCAGGTCATGACCCCGGAGCAGTATTCACAAAATGTGGCGACAAAGAAGAACTCTGCCGAGCGGGTGGAATTTGCGGTTAAGCTGCCGGGAAGGGATATCAAGGATGGAGATGTGGTATGGCTTCCAATTGACGCCAAATTCCCGCAGGAGGACTATCAGCGACTGATGGACGCACAGGAACAGGGTAATCCGGTACTGGCGGAGGAAGCTGCAAAGGCTATGGAGTTGAAGGTGAAGAGCTTTGCCAAGGATATAAGGGATAAGTATATAGATCCACCCGGTACCACAGACTTTGGAATAATGTTTCTTCCTACTGAGGGGTTGTATGCAGAGGTACTCAGAAGACCCGGACTATGCGATTGTCTGCAGAGGGATTATCGGATAGTAGCAGCCGGG
>CAZNMO010000223.1:0-7285 GCA_964574195.1 uncultured Clostridiaceae bacterium
TGCGTGGGAATCGAACCCACCTGACCAGGCACGCTGGTCACAAGCGGTTTTGAAGGACCCACGCCCTGATTGCAAATTAATTGATGTCTAGAAAATCAGGATAATCCTCGCCAAGTCAACCTTTAATGAGTTTTTATTTAGAAGAATCACTAGTATTTTTCCAAAGAAATCACTTGTACCTTTGTCAAATCCACTAATTCAAGTATATGCTGGAAGCCGCTTAGTATCTAGACAATTAGCTATTTAGACACACAAAATTTTTAAAAGAATGTTGGCTTTACTAAAAATTTTCATATAACCAACAAACGTTTGAAGTATTTGATAATTTAACTAAGGTCTTGGAAAAGTTGTTCAACTTGTTTATTTAATATAGGAATTTTATATTGAACAACATCCCAGACGATCTGATAATTATCAGAGAAATAACCATGTATCATCATATCCTTCATACCTGCCATCTTTCTCTATTGAATTTCAGGTTTTACTTCCCTTATTTCTTAAGGAATATTTATTGCAGCTACTCATATCACTAATATGTTCTTTATGACAGCATTAGCAACTAAATCATTATCTTCGAATTCATCATAAAATAGACCCTGGGTGTATTTCTCCACTTAACGGCAGCTACTAGAGTTTAAATTTTAGTTACAATACAAATTCAATCTTCGCGACCGCTCGCAATGCCGGGAATGCTGAACGTGGTATAAATATTATTGGAAGATGTAGTAGATTTACCTTAAGAAAGATATAAAAAAGTTAATAGAATTCTACAATTCTGCAAATATATTTTTATTAGTTACGCTACCCTATTAACTTCCGATTCATCAAATTCAAACTAATAATTTCCTGCTCCAATTTCACATTATTTTCTAACATGTAATTAACTGTATACGCATATAAATCCATCTTTTTTAATTCTTTAAGTCTGGCTATATCATTTTCTGTAAGGCCATGCAAGCATGTCTCATACTCTTCATTCTTAAGTTCATCAGAAGACATATAAAATAAAGCAAAATCAATTCCTGTAATCTCACATAAATTATGATGTATCCAGAAACCACCTGCATCAATGTCTCCAAAGTGCATATACTTTGTATCTGGATTTGTGTCATGAATCAGTTTTATAAATTCACGCTGATATCTGTTAGCATATCCTCCAAGATAAAAGGTGACAGTATCATCATCTTTGTATCTCAAGAATGATGTTCTATTCTCAACTGTCATAAACTTCGAAGCACATATTTTTACAGATTGAATATTCGTAAGATCTGAAGCCATGATTTCTATTCCTTCAGAAAAACCACTAAGATCCACATCGTTTCCAGAAATGGTTATCACCAAATTTCCTTTAATACAAAGTTTCTGAGGCTCTCTATAAATGTGATAATCCACCAGAATTTCATCAATCAACTCATTTTCTTCAATAGATCTATCTGAATACTTGCGTAACAAAGTACACACCGGTTGCAATGTTACATTCTCAAAGAACTTTGAATCACCATAAACTTTCATTGAAACTTCTCTGATGTATAAATTCGTCTGGTTATTTTCTATGAACGAAATTGCTTTGAAAACATCATCAAGTTCCTCATAATTCTTTGGAATCTTTCTATTATCAAGACTCTCCGATAATAGCGTACATTCTTTTCCACATATAGGAGAGGCATTCTTGTAACAATCAACCAACAATTGTAACTGCTCAATCTGCATATCCTTTGACATATAACCATACTTCTCACTTAGGTATTTCTCAATATCGAGTATTCTCTCATCAACAAGATAAATACTCTGTATCTGAGTTCCAAAGGTTTCTGTGGTGCTATAAATAAAGCCTTTATCCGTCAACTCATTTACCGCTTGATTCAATCTGGATATCTCTTCAAAATCACCATCATTAGCATTATACTTTTTATATAATTTTTCAGGTTTTACCTGCGTTCTCCTATTAGTTTTGTTATCTCCAGAATCCTTCTTACTCTTTCGATAATTATAAACTAAATATGTGAGGATTTTCTCTTTGAATTCCATCACTACACTCCCTCGTGCATTTCAACAATTCCTATCTCCATCAAATTTACCTGGGTTCTAAGAACAGGTAAAACAACTTCACATTCATTACCAATCAACTCTGTCTTATCAGGAGCACAGAAAATCATCTGAAGATTCTGCTCCTTCATAAATCCAAGCATAATTTTTACATTAGTTGGATCCATCTTTGCAAATGGCTCATCGATAAATACAAGTCTTGTAGAATTAAGCTTATCATTGTAAATCATTAACAATGCCGATAACAAAATAAGCATATATGGAATCTGAACTTCAGCACCAGAATTATAACCAGATTGTTTTGAAAGCTTCGCTGACTTAAGAACATCATTTGTAAGTAAGATTTCGTATGTCATATAATTACGATAATCTGCATAGTGCTCAATCTGGTCCTTATCGTTACTCCCAACAATCCGGTTGATAATCTCCCGTATATCCTTTTCCAGTTCTTCTCCCTTATCATCGGAGTATGATGTCATTGCATCAAAAGTCATCTGACTTGATGGAGTTCCAAGTTCCTCTCGTTCCTTTAAGTAATTAGCATATTCAAGGATTTTTCCATAATCAGAACCATCCTTAACGTACTTAACATCAAATGCATATCTCGACTTAAATTTCAGTCTTGCTAACTCCGCATTTATTAGCTTCAAATCATCTCTTGCTGCTTCACACGACTTCAACACAGTAAGCACAAACTCATTCTTAAATATTTCTTCATATCGTCTGGTTTGTTCTTTTAACTTGTGCTGTATCTCCTGCAAATCATCCATCCAGATTTTAGATTTTCGTGACTCATATTCAGCTCTGGATTTATCAGACAATGGTATACGATTACCGACAGCTCTAGTAGCATTATATGAAGCTTGAGCTCCTTTAAGCTTCTCTTCTGCTTCTCTAAGAGAACGTTCTGAACGCCCTCTATCCTTCAATACGCCACCAGCACTGCCTGGACCATTAGCAATATGCTTTTCGTAATCTTCAATAGCCTTTACATATACTACATTATTAGTGCTTTCTAAATCTGTTAAATTACTCTCTATACTTGTGATACTCTTATTCTTTTCAATCAGTGTGTTTTCGTTTATCCTATATTCCGTCTGCATATCAGATTTGTGGGCACGAACTGCATCCTGTTCTCTAATAACAGCCTCAAGATCCTGCTCGAGTCTAGAGACTTGCTCAGCAAGTTCCAAATACTCTTGGTTATTCTTTTGAGCGTCTATTAAACGTTCTAACTCATCCTGTTTTTTTGCACAATCCATTAATACTTCATCATACAATCTGCAAGCATCGAAATTATTATCACCAAAGAACTCCATAGATGTTTCTAGATATTTTTTCCTCGATTCTTCCTGTTGCAATCGCTCATGAGATTCCTTGTATTCAGCAGTTAATGCTTCCAGTGCTTTTATAGCTTTTATTCTGTTTAGCTCCATTGTTTCCTGTCCTAAAAAGTAAAACCCTATCTTATCAAAGCGGAGAAAGAAACTATCCATAGCAACAGATACTCTTCCATCTTTTGATATAGCATTCTCGTAATTTCTAACCTTGTCCTTTGTGGTTGCATGAAAACGCCCAAGCTGGTAATCAAAATAGTGCTTTGCAACCCGATTCTTTACTTCAATAAATTGAACAACTGAATCCTCTTCAGGTGTTATCTCTTTTTTCATTAAAAGCTTTGTATTGAATAAATGCGCATACCTGTTTTTTGATACATTAAGTACTCCATCTGCAATGTCATAATATTCCGGATCAATCAAAATAGTATATCTCCGTCTCCCAAGATAGCTTTCAATTGCATCTCGCCATGACTCATCTGTCAGACTGATAACATACTCACATGCAAAACGAGCTTCAGATGGTATGCCTCTTTTTTCAAATTCTCTGTTAATCTCATTCTTTAATGCGACATAATCAGGTATTTTTGAAAATGTTGTCTTCCTAGCATTATAATCATTAATAACCTGTTGCCACTTTGATTGTTGCCTTCTATTTTCTTCTAATTTATCCTTAACTCTAGTTATTTCAGCTAAAATCTCATCCCTATGATCTTTGATTTCCTTTAAAAGATAATCAACACTACTTTCTTTTTGTATCTTTGAGAAATTATCCAAGGTTAATGAAGTTAATACATCCTGCTGTTCAATTGCCATATTTTCTTTATAAAACCAGGATAACAATTTACTTACTCTAGTCTGAAATTCAAGAAGAGCGTTCTTTTCATTTTCAAGTTTCTCTTTTTCAACCTGTGCATTCTGCAAAGCTTGCCTAGCTTCTTCTATTGCTTTTGCAGAGTCCATAGAATTCAAATTATCTTTTCCTTTATAGTAAGCTACACGAAGCTCTTTTTCACGATCAGCAATTGCTTCAAGCTTTTTCTCATCTTCCACAATCTGTCTATTAGCAATGTCCATTTTTCTTGTAGCTACTTCAATGTCTTTTTTACACTCCAAGAATTTTTTATATGCAATCTTTACATTATCCGCTAGGATGACATTTCTGGCATTCTGCAAGCCGTCAAAAAGCTTTATTATACTGTTAAGTTCTTCAATTTCAGCAGCGATAGAAGCAAAACTCACATTCAAAGTATTAATATTATTTTTTGCTTCTACCAGCTTTGAGAAATCAACCTTCTTTTCCTCTAATACACTTTCTCTGATAAACTGATCAATCTTAGCATTGGGATCATAAGACATAATACTTCGAAGTTTTCTTCGGAAAGATGCTAACTGCTGCTCATTCAAGCGAAGCCCTGTTCGCTGCATGAATTTGAGTACACCCTCTTTTACATCCATCATTTTTACACCCAGAGCCTTTTGCAATTCTGATGTACTATAAGGAATAATCTGACCGTTATCTTTGTATGTATGAGAAATGTTCTCAAGTTTCTCATTCTCTAATACATATCTTCTGGTTACAAATCCATTACCAGAGTCTGTATCTATCACTGTTCCAAGGATAAAACTATTTCCCAGTTCCATCTCACCCATCTCAAGCACAATATGTGTATATACATTTGGCATTTGGTCTGCAGGTCTCATAAAGGTTGCTGCAGTGGCATCAAGCAGACCTCGTGTATATGAAGTCACCGTTCTGCTTCCTTTATTCTCTGTAGATTTATTAAATACTGTATCCCCGTACAATGCATATTTTATGGCATCCAACAAAACTGATTTACCATTTCCATTCTTACCCGCAATTAAAGTGAAGAAGCCTATAGGAACATTAATCTGGCTGAATCCATACCAGTTGATCAATCGAATTGATCTCAATCTGATCATTCCACATCCTCCTCGTATTCATCACTATCGGAATTCTGTTCTTCTAGGTCATCTTCTAACTGGTTGTTTTTCATGTATTCTGCAGAAACTGTCTGGAATTGTGCAACATCCCAACCAAACTGTAATGACGGATACAATGTGATAATAGCATCTTCCGACTTATCCTTTGGATCATAATCAACCAGATCATATTTCTTAAAAATCTTCATAGCTGCTGATAACTTTTTACTATCCATGTCTACTTCATATGCTTTGACTTTATCAATAAAATCACCAAGCATTACAACATTCTCATCACTATAACCCAGGTTCTCCAGATATACTTCCCAAAGCACAATCAGCAGATGGTATTGCTCTGTTGTGAAAGATACAACATTTGCTCGTTTTAATCCTACTGCTTCTTCATCAGCCTCATGAGCCTTAAGCATTGCAATTCTTACATTTGTATCTACTAATACATCAAATCCAATCATACGCAAGTAATCTGAAACATCCTGCCTATTGGATTCTCTTGATATAAATGCATACAATTTCTCATCCTTGTCACCAACAATGAACGTTGAATCCAACAACTTTCGAATACAACGCTTGAACAATATGCTATTTTCTTCTTTTACAGAAATGTTTAATTTGATATCACTCATTTAATTCTTCCTCTTAATTCGTATATTGCTTATCGTTGCAACTTCTGTCTCTATAGTTCCTTCCAAGAATTCAACCTCGTATGGAAAATCTCCAGCCCCAGAATATATAATACTGGCTACTACCATCATGGCATCATCTCTGGTTTTGACCAAGGTCTCATCCGGTATTAAACTTGCCTTACCTTCAAGTAAGTTATTAAAGTAACTTATTGCTTGCTTCACACTGTACTTGTCTGGATATTCGTATAACAAGTCCTTAGTAAGCCTAGCTTTTTCTTCATCTGATAATGAACTCGTAATAATAGCTCCACTCTTTGTATTCGGTTTGCGTTTCTTTCGACGTTCAATTGATTTTCTTCCAACATATTTGTATGACTGCAAGCCAAAACATTTGGAAATAGAATCAATAATAAACTTCTTTTCATTTGTATCAAAATCCTTCATTGTCATAAGCAAGTCATTTAAATAGGTCTGCAAATTAACATTATTGCTTAAGACCATAAGGATTCTTGTAGAGTACAAACTATAATAGTTATTAATTTTCTTATCTATGTAATCTATCTCTTTGACATAATCGTAACTGATAAAACTTTGCACTTCAGAAAGCTGGCTATCTATTATTTCACGCGCTGCGTTTTCGGTAACGTTATTTATTTTTTGATATTCCTTAATCATATTTTCATAGACTTCCGTATTGGTAATATGTCTAAGCATTTTTTCAATTTCAGAAATATATCCGGGTATTAAACCATCCTTCTTTATGAAAAAATAATCATTAAAGAAAGACTCCATCATTTCATCTTTGATAAGGAACTGTCCTAATTCATTGGTCTCCGTCATTTTTATAATTATGCGCATAATAGACCTAATGCTATCTTTAAGCACCAACAGTTCATTTTTCAAGTCTGAAACACTATCCGATACTGGTACCAGAATATTGGAATATGGCCTATGAGTTCTACCATGATCTATAAATGCAGAATGCAAAATATCATAAATGGAGAAAATGTGGTTAGTCAAAGCCGCACTGGTATCTCGATTAAAGATTCTTTCTATCGAATCAATCATCTTCCTACAATAAGGCATAACAGTAGCAATATTGTCACCATTCCTACCAATCTCACGCTCTGAAATCCAACCACAATATCTGAAATATTTTAGAACTGCGCTAGCATTTTCAGTTTCAGATTTCTTACTGCTAATATTCTCGTCAGCATTCCCATTGTTATCTTCTTCTTCCATCGTGTAGGAATAGTTACGAAGATATAAAATCAAAATGTCCCTGGCATCAGTTTCATAAAGAAGCGGAACTGA
>CAZNMO010000224.1:0-7022 GCA_964574195.1 uncultured Clostridiaceae bacterium
CTGAAGACTTTCAACAAGATAATACATAAGCCATATGGCATCATACTTGTAACAGGACCTACAGGCAGCGGAAAAAGTACTACCCTGTACACCGTTCTCAAGGACCTGAACAAGGAGGAACAGAACATCATAACAGTGGAGGACCCTGTGGAATACAAGCTGCACGGCATCAATCAGGTGCAGGTGAACAACAAGGCAGGCCTTAACTTTGCAAGCGGGCTGCGCTCCATACTGAGGCAGGATCCGGATGATCAGTGTTTGTGAGACAGCAGAAATAGCTGTCAGGGCATCCATTACCGGACATCTGGTGCTTTCCACACTGCATACCAATGATACGGCTTCCACTATTGCAAGACTTGTAGACATGGGAATAGAGCCATATATGGTTTCGACCTCGGTAATAGGAATAGTATCCCAGAGATTGGTAAAGAGGCTCTGCCCCAGCTGCAAAACCTTATATCTGGCCGACGACAAGGAAAAAGAGTTATTTGGCGTGGAGAAGGGGCAGGAACTGAAGCTTTACAAGCCCAGGGGCTGCAACAAATGTATCAAAGGCTACCGGGGCAGGATACCTATTCATGAGGTAATGCTCATTGATGAGAGCCTAAGAAGGCTTATCGACAATAGAAGCACTACCGATGACATAAAGCAGCAGGCTGTAAGGAGTGGCATGACAACCTTGCAGGACAGCGTGACAAGAATAGCTCTCCAGGGGATAACCTCCGTGGAGGAGGTCCTGCGGATAGGCTATACGACAGATTAACCAAAAGGAGGGATTCACTTGGACTTCTTGCAGTTGATAAAGGACGGTACGGAAAAGAAGGCATCGGATATACATATAACTGTAGGGCTGCCGACGATATACAGGATCAACGGGGATCTGGTGAAGGTCGGAAGCACAGTATTCACTCCTGAAGAGACAGAAAAAATTGTCATGGAGCTACTGAATGACAAGCAGAAGCAGGAGCTGAAGGCGCAGGGAGAACTGGATCTTTCCTTTTCTGTACCCGGTATAAGCAGGTTCAGGATCAATATATTCAGACAAAGAGGCAGCTACTGTTTGGCTATAAGGATAATACCCCTTGACATACCTAGTATGGAGGAGCTGGGGCTTCCGCTGATCATCAACGATCTGGCAAAGCTGCCCCGGGGACTTATACTGGTCACAGGGCCAACGGGCAGCGGTAAATCTACGACCCTGGCCTACATGATAGACCTGATAAACAGTGAAAAGAGATATCATATACTCACCCTTGAGGATCCCATTGAGTATCTGCACAAGCACAAAAAGAGCATAGTGAATCAGAGGGAAATGGGCAATGACTCCATGAGCTTTGCCAACAGTCTCAGGGCCGCCCTCAGGCAGGACCCGGATGTGATACTTGTTGGAGAGATGAGAGACCTGGAGACCATAAGCACAGCTCTGACAGCAGCTGAGACAGGGCACCTGGTGTTGTCCACACTGCATACCCTTGGAGCTGCCAATACAGTGGACAGGGTAATTGATGTATTCCCACCCCACCAGCAGCATCAGATAAGGATACAGTTTGCTTCAGTAATACAGGCGATCATATCACAGCAGCTGCTGCCCAAGGCAGACGAAAGCGGCAGGGTATGCGCCTTTGAAGTAATGGTGGCCACTGCAGGCATAAGGAACCTTATAAGGGAAGGCAAGACCCACCAGATAGATACCGCTGTCCAGACAGGCAGCAAATATGGAATGCAGACTTTGGATTCCTCCATGGTGAACCTTTACAGGAGAGGGCTTATAACTGAGGACATATTATTGACCCAATGTGTCAACCCGGATTTGATAAAGTTGTAAAATTATAAGCAGGCGGTGTTACTATGCAATTCAAATACAGGGCAGTTACTTCAAGCGGACAAGTTGTCGAAGGGCTGCAGGATGCAAAGGATGAAAAGGAGCTTGTTGCCATATTGAAGGGCAGCAGCTATATGCCTATAGCCGTGGAGCAGACAGTAAGCAGCGGGGGCAGCATGGAGATTACTCTGAGAAGGGTAAAAAAGAAGGATATTGCTGTATTCTGCAGGCAGTTCCACACCATGCTCCATGCAGGCGTAAGCGTGGTCAAGAGCCTTGACATACTGGAAAGGCAGACTGAGAACAAGCTCTTAAAGATGGCTGTTGCCAATGTACACGACAATGTGCAGAAGGGCATGACGCTATCCGAGGCCTTAAGGGAGAATCCAAAGGTATTTCCCTCAATACTTATCAACATGGTTGAGGCGGGTGAAACCAGCGGCAGTCTTGATACCATAATGGAGAGAATGTCCATACATTTTGAGAAGGAATTCAAGATAGAGAACAAGATAAAAGGCGCCATGATATATCCAATCATGCTAGCCTGTGTCGCCACAGCCGTGGTGGTATTCATGATGGTGGCCGTAATGCCTACTTTCATAGGCATGTTCCAAAGAAGCGGCGTGCAGTTGCCGGCTCCTACCAGGGCGCTGCTGGCCATCAGCTACTCCCTGACTCACTATTGGTATATGCACATTTTGCTTGTGTTCGGTTTAGTTCTGGGAATAAGATACTTCGGCAAATCAGATTTCGGAAGCATGCTGTTTGATACCTGGAAGCTTAGGCTTCCAATTATAAGGAATACCAATACCAAGGTAGCAACATCCAAATTCAACAGGACCCTGTCTACCATACTGTCCAGCGGCATCCCCCTAATGCAGGGGATGGACCTGGTGGCAAAGGTACTGGAAAACAGATATATAGGGAAAAGGTTGGAGGAAGCTAAGGAAAAGGTACGCAAGGGCATTCCCCTTTCCATAACCATACGTGAGGCAAAGATATTCCCGCCCATGGTGGATGCAATGATAAAAATAGGTGAGGAATCCGGGGATCTGGATGGAATCATGAATAGGACTGCTGATTTCTACGATGAAGAGGTAGAGGTGGCCATAACCAAGATGACGGAAATGATGCAGCCTATTATGATTATAATTATGGCGCTCATAGTTGCTTTCATAGTCATATCCATAGCACTGCCTATGTTTGATATGTTAACTTTGATTAAGTAAGTTGGTTACTTATTAGTTATTTTGGGGGTGATTAAGGAGTTAATATGGAAATAGGTTAAACATTGTTATTATTTAAATTTAAGGAGGAGAAATATTATGTTACAATGGTTTTCAAAAAAAATGAGAAACAGAAAGGGCTTCACACTTATTGAGTTGGTAGTTGTTATAGCTATATTGGGTATACTAGCTGCTATCGCAATACCTAGATTTGGTGGGTTCCAAGATGATGCATTGGATGCAGCTGAAGATGCAACAAGACGTACTATTGCAAGTGCAGTGACAATGCTTGAGGCACGAGAAGGAGAAGATTATGCAGATATTGCAAATAATATTACTGAATTAGCTGACTTCTTAGATGGAGTTACGGTCGCAGCTACAGCGGGAGCTGGTACTTGGGGTGTTTCAGCTGATGGACAAACTATAACTAGACCGACAGATTGGGGTAACTAGTAATATATCAACTATTTTCAATTGATTTAATATACCATACCGCTCAAAGGAGGCTGCATATGTACATACTTATATTCGCACTTGGTATAATTATCGGTTCATTTCTCAATGTATGCATATACAGAATACCCAGGGAGGAATCCATAGCCTTTCCTCCCTCTCACTGTACCAGATGCAGCCATCCCTTGGCCTGGTATGACCTGATACCGATAGTCAGTTATTTGTCCCTGCGGGGAAAATGTAGGTACTGCGGGGAGGCTATCTCCCCTCAATATCCTATTATTGAGATATTTAACGGATTACTGTATTTGTTAGTGTTTCAACACTTTGGGCTTACACTGGAATTTGCTTTTTATGGTTTCATGACAAGCATACTTATTGTGATCTGTGTTATCGACTTTTATCAGCAGATCATCCCTGATGAACTAGTCCTGCTGATTCTTGGTACAACTGTTTTATATAAGGCCTCAGCGTACTTGCTTAACGGTACGCCTTTAATGATAAAGGACAGTATTTTCGGCTTCCTGGCCGGAGGATTGCTGTTTCTTGCAATAGCTGTAATATCCAACGGCGCCATGGGCGGAGGGGATATAAAGCTTATTGCAGTGCTTGGCCTTATATTGGGATTGAAATCAACGCTTTTAAATATATTGCTGTCCTTCATAATCGGGGCAGTTGTTTCTGTATATCTGCTGCTGTCGGGCAGGAAGGGGAGGAAGGATGCCATACCCTTCGGACCTTTCATAAGCATGGCCTTTATAGTAACCTTGTTTTATGGCAGCAGCATATTCAACTGGTACTTTAACAGTATAATTCCGTAGGAGGGATAGTCATGGACTGCCGCAACAACGACAAAGGCTTTACCCTGGTCGAGATAATAGTATCCATAGCCCTGCTGGGTATTATAGCGCTTTTTATGCTGCCCATGTCAATGTACTCTGTGCAGTATTCGCGGTGGAACAATATCAAGCTGACTGCCATGAACCTGGCATATACACAGCTGGAATGGCTTAAGACATTGGACTATAATACCGATCTGGGGATCGATGAGATAGGCTATTCTCCCAAAGGGAAGGTGAAGCAGCACTTGTACCTCAACCAGGCAGGCTCAGATCCAAAGACCATAGAAGGTATAGAATACAGACTGCTGACCAGTATATACTGGCAAGGGGCTGATGCCTCCACAGGAGAATTCATAGCAAATGCCACCAAGAAGGCTGATGTCACTGTAAAGGCAAGGAATCCCATATCAGGAACCGAAAGAAGCTTCCAGGTAATAGGCACCCTTATAGCCTTTGAGGGTGAGAGACCGCCTTTCACATATGTACCCCTGAAGGTCAGGGCAATAACCGGTGAGGATTTTACCAGCCCCGCCAAGAATGTCAAGATTGTGGTAAACAACCTGAGTAATACCCTGGTAAACTGGAGCAGGACCGATGAAGCAGGAGAGGCCATGTTTACAGAGCTGTCAAACGGTCAATACTATGTCTTCCCGCAGGAATGGGAGGAGGGGGATATGATGTCCAGGCCCACCGGGACTGCAGGACCGGTAAAGGATGAGGATTGGGTATACCAGGCAATGGTGACCATCAATGCTACAACTGAGGATTATATTGAACAGCAGTTTTTTGTGGATAACCCTGCCTACATAAAGCTTGAGGGCTATCCTGACATTTTCATGAGCAATACGTATATCAAGCTGGATCCAATATATGATCCTCCTGAGGGGGACACTGCGGACTATATCCTGGAGACCAGCTTGAAAAAGCTTCTGACAAAGAAAATATGGAGGTATTGGGGCTATGAATACAGTATTACCAACGGTACCGACAATTATTTCTTTGTTGAAACCGACAGCGGAAACCTCTGGAATGGCAGATTCCAGTATATTAAGGGAAGTGTGACCACTAAACAGCTGAAGCTGGCCTATGGGCTGAAAGAGGGAAGCTTCAAGCAGGAAACCGACGGAACCCTGACTCTTTCAGTGGAATTTACCTCCGGAATAAAAAATCACAATACTCTGGAGTTTTCACTTTATGATGGAGTCAATCTGGTTGGTTATACCGATATGAGTATTACCCCTACTACAGCAGGAGAATACAATACCAAGTTCCTCATCAGGTTGAAGCCTTCAGCTGCTATTACAGGAACTACTCTGAGGTTTGAGGTGGATAATAAGAACGCCGATACTCTGATTAATTCCTATGGAATGAAGCTGGTGCAGAACGGGAACTACTGCTCATTGATTAAGAAGTAAAAGGAGATTGCCTGCTATGGACGGATGTAAAGAGAGGAGATATGCCAATAGAGGCTTTACTTTGGTAGAATTGGTACTGGTTGTACCCCTGATAGCTATTGTGGTGCTCCTGGGCTATAATATGCTTTTTCTAACGCAGAGGAGCTTTACCTCAGTCAACAGGACCTTTGATATCTCAGAAGAAGTCAGGCATTTTCAGCTGAATATAAATAAGGAAGCCAACCATGCCAAAAAGGCTGAGGAAACCAAGGATGTGCTGAACAGGATCAGCAAGAGCGAGATACATATTTACTCTGATATTGACAATTCAGACGGCAAGAATATTCCCGAGCTGATAAGGTACAGGATAGACGGAGGCGGCTTGAAAAAGTCTGTGAAGAAGGGAAGCGGCACGGAGTATCCCTATACCTATACCTCCGGCTTCGGCACCGAGGAGACAGTGCTGGAGAATATAATAGAAGCCCAAAGTGAGTTTTATGTCCAGGAGCCTATAAGGGTCATTCCTGTAGGTAGCCAGGAGGCTCCTGATTACAGGAGAAAGCTGCGGATGAAGCTTGTGATAGATGGTGTCCCCAACGACATAGAAATACAGGGATATCTGGTGACTAAGAGCAGGACAGAGGCTGAATAGAAAGGAGCTGAGCTGTATGAGGTTATTAAGAAACAGCAGAGGGGCAGTAATGCCATTGGTATTGATAATACTGACCCTGGCGGTGATATTCGGCTTTACTTCCCTCAATATGATGGATTCCCAGTCCCGATTCAATGTAATTGACGATTCAGGTAAAAAAGCCATAGAGTACGCGGAAGCGGGCTACAATGCCTACCTGTGGCATCTGAATGATGATGTGAATTTCTACAGTACCGCCGCTAGCACAGCCATGCAGGGTATGGATATACCCTTTATGGAAGGCTATTACAAACTGGAGGTAACTAAGCCCAGTGATACCGATAGGTTCATAACAATAAAGTCCACAGGCTGGACCAAGGCTCGGCCGGAAATGAAAAGAACTATAGAAGCAAGGATAAGGAAAAAGCAGTTTGTACATCATGTTTATGTAAGCGACAGTGAAGGTAATAATATATGGTGGACTACGGGTGACGAGAGCCACGGTCCTTACCATACAAATGGGGACCTGAGGATACAGTATAGGCCTATATTTTATGATACGGTAACCTATAACAAAAACAAAACCCTGTATAAGGGTACCGGATATAATCCCGACTTTAAAGTCACAAACCCGGTTCAGCCTCAGAAGGTCGA